>JABDMM010000059.1 GCA_013001465.1 Chitinophagales bacterium
TCCATCTCCTGTATACATCTTGCTGGGCCAACTTTAAAAGATGTTGGGCCGCTTCCGGGTTTGATTTAGTGAGCATTTTGTAACGAGCTTCTTTGTATGTGAATTGTTCCAATTTGATCTTAGGCGCTTTTGAATCCAGTTTCAATGGATTCTTTCCATTTTTGGTATTATCAGGGTTATACCTGAATAATGGCCAGTAACCGGAATCTACTGCAGCCTGCTGGCTGTCCAATCCTTTTGCCATATTGATACCGTGAGCGATACAGGGGCTGTAAGCAATAATCAGCGATGGGCCATCATACGCCTCCGCCTCGAGGAAAGCTTTGATGGTTTGCGTATCACTGGCTCCCATTGCAACTTTGGCAACATAGACATTTCCATAGTTCATCGCCATCATTGAAAGATCCTTTTTTGGTGTCGGTTTTCCACCGGCGGCAAATTTTGCTACCGCACCCATTCCCGTAGCTTTCGACATCTGTCCTCCGGTATTCGAATAAACTTCTGTGTCAAGAACAAGAATATTTACATTTTTTCCTGAAGCGATCACGTGATCTAATCCACCATAACCGATATCATATGCCCAGCCATCACCGCCAATTATCCATACAGATTTTTTAGCAAGGTAATCTGCTAAAGAGAGCAGATTCTTTGCATCTGAATTTTCTATTTTCCCAAGTTTGCTCTTCAGTTCTTCAATTCGCTCGCGTTGTTCATATATTCCGGCTTCATCGCTCTGATCGGCTTCTATTATTGCCCTGGCAAATTCTTTTCCAAGCTCTTTTTCTAATTTTTGTACCAGCTCCATTGCCTGTTGCATGTGTTTGTCAACTGCTATACGCATTCCAAATCCAAATTCCGCATTGTCCTCAAACAGGGAATTAGACCATGCCGGACCTCTCCCTTCTTTATTCACGGCCCATGGGGTCGTTGGTAGGTTGCCACCATAAATAGAGGAGCATCCGGTTGCATTGGCAACTATCATCCTGTCGCCGAAGAGTTGCGTAGCTAGTTTTATATATGGTGTCTCTCCGCAGCCCGAACAAGCGCCAGAATATTCGAACAAAGGTTGCAATAACTGGCTGGTCTTCACATTGTGCGTTGCCATCGATCGCCTGTCATATTCCGGAAGATTCAAAAAGAAATCATAATTCTCGCGGCCTTCTTCACGTGCCGGTATCTGCGGTGCCATGTTGAGTGCCTTCAGACGAGTTTCACGTTTGTTTTTAGCCGGACAAACCTCAACACACAACTCGCAACCGGTGCAATCTTCGACAGCAACCTGGATACTGTAAGCTGTATTATCAGGAAAATCCTTCCCCTTTATATCCATGGATTTAAAACCTGGAGGAGCATCTTTTAGTAGAGCCTTGTCAAAGGCTTTAATTCTAACTGTTGCATGTGGGCAAACAAAAGCACATTTATTGCACTGAATGCACCATTCTGCATCCCATTCAGGAATAGTTAAGGCAATGTTCCTTTTTTCCCATTGTGTTGTAGCGGAAGGGAAGGTACCATCGACCGGCATTTGACTTACAGGAACCTGGTCTCCATTTCCTTCCATGATCTTCGCGAGAACACCCTTAACAAATTCAGGTGCCTTATCTGAAACCGTTGGTTGAAGTTCGATCTCGCTGCTTACATTTGCCGGGACTTCAATTTGATATAAATTCGCCAGCGTTTGATCTACAGCCTGGAAATTTCTCCTCACCAATTCTTCGCCTTTTGATCCGTAAGTTTTCTTGATGGCATTTTTGATGTGGTCGATAGCTTCTTCTTTGGGAAGCACCCCTGAAATTGCGAAAAAGCAGGTTTGCATGATCGTATTGATACGCCGTCCCATCTGATTTTCTTTCGCTACGGAATAAGCATCGATAATATAAAAGTTGATCTTCTTTTCTATTATTTCCTGTTGCATGTCATTCGTCAGTTGCTCCCAAACCTTATCTTTTGAATAAGGGCTGTTTAATAGGAAAGTCCCACCGGGTTTCAGGTTTTTCAATACGTTGAACTTTTCCATCAGGTTAAACTGGTGGCAACCGGCAAAATCTGCAGATTTGATCAGGTATGTTGATTTGATCGGTTTTTTTCCAAAACGCAAATGAGAAACTGTCGATGACCCCGATTTTTTAGAGTCATAAACAAAATACCCCTGGGCAAAATTGTCAGTTTCCTCTCCAATTATCTTGATCGAGTTCTTGTTTGCACCAACTGTACCATCTGAACCCAGGCCATAGAACATAGCGTTAATGGTATTTTCTGACTCCACGCCGAATTTTGGGTCGAAATCGAGGCTGGTAAAAGTGACATCATCATTGATCCCTACAGTAAAATGATTTTTAGGCTTGTCTTTTTTCAATTCATCGAAGACTCCTTTGATCATTGCAGGTGAAAACTCTTTAGAAGACAAACCATATCTGCCGCCGGTAATTTTAGGGAATTTTTTAAATGGGGGATGGTCAGATGCCATAGATTCTGATATGGCTGTAACTACATCCTGGTAAAGCGGCTCGCCAATGGCTCCCGGTTCTTTAGTTCGATCCAGAACGGCAATTTTATTAACGCTTTGAGGAATTGCCTGTAATAAATGAGCAGCAGAAAATGGGCGGTAAAGTCTCACCTTGATCATTCCTACTTTTTCGTTTGAATGCTGATTCAGGAATTCTACCGTTTCCTCAGCCGCTTCTGCTCCTGATCCCATTAGGATAATGATCCTCTCAGCATCCGGGGCACCATAGTAGTCAAACAGGCGATATGTTCTGCCGGAAATTTCAGCAAATTTATCCATTGCGTTTTGCACAATATCTACTGCAGCATCATAGAATTTGTTTACCGTTTCCCGTCCCTGGAAAAACACATCCGGGTTTTGAGCGGTTCCTCTCACAAACGGATTATCCGGGCTCAGTGCTCTTTGCCGGTGTGCAGCAACAAACTCGTCATCTATCATAGCTCTTATCATATCGTTAGACACTTCGGAAATCTTATTGATCTCATGAGAAGTACGGAAGCCATCAAAAAAATGAAGAAAAGGAATTCTGGATTCAAGGCTAGATCTATGTGCGATCACTGCCATATCCATAACTTCCTGAACCGATCCGGAAGCTAACATAGCGAAACCGGTTTGGCGAGTAGCATACACATCACTATGATCGCCAAAGATCGACAATGCCTGTGCTGCTATGGAGCGGGCTGAAACATGAAAAACTGCTGATGTTAACTCGCCGGCAATTTTATACATATTAGGTATCATAAGTAAAAGTCCTTGAGAAGCAGTGAAGGTAGTTGTTAGTGCTCCGCTTTGCAGAGAGCCATGTACAGCACCTGCGGCGCCACCTTCACTTTGCATTTCAGCAACTAAAGGAACAGTTCCCCAGATATTCGGTTTCCCACGTGTTGCCCATTCGTCAGACATTTCGCCCATTCCGGAAGATGGAGTAATAGGATAGATTGCGATAACTTCGCTTAATTGATAGGCAACAGTTGCCGCTGCCTGATTACCGTCGATAGTGATCATTTTAGAAGCCATGGTTTTTCATTTTGAAGAAAATAAATTAACTCTAATGCACAGTTAGCGCAATGACTTCTGTCATAATCTTGGGTGATTATTGATCGGAGAGCCTTTGTAGAAGTTTCGGAGGAGTGCCGACAAACTTGGCATCTGGCACTGCCGAACCCCGGAATATCCAACAACTTGCTTTGGAATAACAAATTTTATTAGCAGAAAATTTCGTCCCTTTTTATGATTATAGTCATTGTTCTTTGTCATAGATCCCAATAGCTTGTGACCGATAATTAGCGCTTTTAGCTAATGGTTCTTTGAATTAATGTGAAGATATTGTAGCTGAACAGAAAAAAACCTTTTCAGTAGCAGCCGATTTTGCTGACAGGCATTGGTTAAAAGTTTTTTTTAATTAAAACTACCAGATTATGAAAACTTTTAAATTTTCGTTAGTGCTGATAATAGTTTTTAGCATGACGGCATCCGCTCAAACAAGCGAATGGACAAAAGGGCCATATCTCCAGTTTAATGCGGGATATGGCATTAGCATAAGTCCTCAGAATATGAGTGACTATCCTTTTTACTTTTATAATTATACTGAAGTTTTTAATGAAACAGAGGATTACGAGAAGTATGAGTTAGTTGATGTATCATTAGGTAAAGGTTTCGCAGCAGGAGGAGCTTTCGGTTATATGTTCAGCAAGCACATCGGAGCTGAACTTGGTTTTTCTTACTTGTATGGTACTAAAACCACAGCCGAAATAACTTATAGGTATGGTACAGAATACAGATACCTGATGGAAAGCAATCTTTACTCAAGGATGTTTAGATTGAATCCTTCAATTATTGTTGCATCCGGATTAGAGAAAGTCAATCCTTATGCAAGATTTGGAATGGTATTTGGATTCGGTAAAGCACTGCTAGAAGTTGATGATAGTGATACATACCTTGGTGAAACGGATACTTATCATAGCAAGTTTGAAATGAAAAATGGAGTTGGAATAGGTGTAACTGCAGGTGTAGGTGCAATGTTTAGTCTTAATGACCAAATGTCATTATTTACTGAAATTAATATGATAAGCATGTCTTATTCTCCTAAAAAAGGTGAGATCGTCGAGCTTAGTTACAATGGAGAAGATCATTTATCTGAGTTAAGTACATCAGAAAAAGAAGTTGAATTCGTGAAAGAGATCATTTATGATTACGAGAATCCTGATCCTTATGACGAAGACAAACCTTCCGAAGAGCTTCAGTTTAAAATTCCTTACAGCAGCATCGGATTAAATGTTGGATGGCGCTTTAGCTTCTAAATTTTTAATGCCACTATTAAGTTACTTGTCAGGGGAGTCCCATTTTGGGGCTCCCCTTTATTACAGTAAGCAAAGAGTACAACTGAGCATCAAACGCTCATAAACTTTCAACCTCCCAAACAACAAATCAAATCAAATCAAATCCCCAAATCCCAAAATCTAAATCTTCAATCCCCACCCCTCTTAATCTCTTAATCTCTTAGTCAAAATTCTCTAAATGTCTACATCTACAATCCCCAAATCCCCAATCCCAAAGTCCCCAAAGACCCCAATCCCCAATCTCCAATCCCAAAATCCAGCAATCCCAAAATCCCACACCGTAACAAATATTACATAGATATATAGTTTATCTTCTTTCCTTTGCAGTAAGAAACAAGTAAAAAATGGATCTGAAAAAATTGTTAAGTACTGAAGGAGTAATGGTCATCGATGTACGTGAACCGTATGAGTTTGATGAGTTACATTATAAAGGTGCTGTTAATGTACCTTTGGGTAATTTGCCATCAAGATTATCAAAGTTAAATGAGGCTCAGGGGAGTCCGATCGTATTCTATTGCCAAAGTGGAAATAGAAGTGGTAGTGCAGCAAAATTTGCAATTTCTCATGGTTTTGATAATGTACATAATGGAGGTGGATTATATAGCATGCTGGAGTTTCAGAATTTAGTTGAAAATTAATATGACGATTAAAGTAATTTCAATGATAGTTTTCACAATCCTTGTATTTGGACTTCTTTCTAAAATTTATGCCCAGGATCCGGGAAAACTGACTTATGTTGACGTTAGTGTACCAGAGTTCAAAGAACTCATGGAAAATGAAAACACAGTGATCATTGACGTGCGTACACCTGCTGAAGCCAGGTCAGGTGTTATTGAAGGAGCACAGGTGATAAATATTTTCAGCACCAATTTCAAAAAGAAAGTTTCTGAATTGCCAAGAGATAAAACATATCTTGTGTATTGCCGAAGTGGTCATAGAAGTGTTATAGCCTGCAAAAAAATGAACAAACTAGGTTTTAAAAATTTATACAACTTGATGGGAGGGTATACCTCCTGGAAGAAAAATTGACAGTTAAAATTTCAATATGAAATCTTCATTTAAAGAAATTATTAATACGGATACCCCTGTATTATTGGACTTCTCTGCAGAATGGTGCGGACCATGCAAAGCGATGGCTCCTGTTTTAAAGGAACTTGCAACAGAATTTGGTGACAGAGCAAGAATCTTAAAAATTGATATAGATAAGAATCCGGGACTCGCTCAACAATTGTCTATAAGAGCAGTTCCAACATTGGTGCTCTACAAGAACGGAGATATCGTTTGGAGACAATCCGGAGTTCTGCCTACTTCTGTTCTTTCTCAAGTCATTAATGATGCAATCGCACAAAATTGATAGAGTTCAGATCAATTTCAACTTCGGCTAAATAGGAAATACAGTATGAGTTTGAAGCAATTTATGCCGTCAATAGAGTGGTTAGGGAAATACGGCAAAAGGGAAGTTAAAGGAGATTTGTCAGCCGGCTTAACGGTTGGAGTGATGCTGATACCGCAGGGGATGGCTTATGCGATGATCGCCGGTTTACCGCCTATTTACGGTCTTTATGCTTCTACAGTTCCATTGATCATTTATGCCTTATTGGGTACCTCGCGCCAGCTAGCTGTTGGGCCTGTAGCGATGGTTTCACTCTTAACCGCGGCAGGAATAGGGTCTATGGCCGAAGGTGGTTCTGAAACATACATTCAATTAGCTATTCTGCTTGCATTGTTTGTTGGTCTGATCCAATTTGCCCTGGGTGTTTTTCGACTTGGATTTCTAGTCAATTTTCTTTCGCACCCTGTTATCAGCGGATTTACATCCGCCGCATCTTTGATCATTGGGTTGAGTCAGCTAAAGCACTTACTGGGCGTCGATCTCGACAGAAGCCATCACATTCATGAGATACTGATCCAGGCATTCAATAATATAGGTCAGACTAATCTTGCAACACTGGGTATTGGATTGGCGGGCATTATTTTGATCATATCAGCTAAAAAGATAAACAGATCTATACCGGGACCATTACTTGCAGTCTTGTTTGGTGTGCTTGCTGTTTGGGGATTAGATCTCGCTTCGAGTGGAGTGAAAATCGTAGGAAGTGTCCCTAAAGGACTACCATCATTTACTTTGCCTTCGATACAATTAGATACTTTACAAGCTCTGCTACCAGTAGCTCTGGCCATCTCGCTGGTAAGTTTCATGGAAAGCATCGCAGTTGCAAAAGCGATCCAGGCTAAACATAAGGATTATAAAGTAGTTCCCAACCAGGAGCTCCTTGCATTGGGTCTCGCGAATGTCGGTGGTGCGTTGTTTCAATCCTATCCTGTTACTGGTGGTTTTTCAAGGACAGCAGTAAATGATCAGGCAGGAGCTAAAACAGGAATGGCTTCGATCATCAGTGCCTTGCTGATCGTTCTTACTTTACTATTTCTAACTCCGCTGTTTTATTTCCTTCCGAATGCTATTCTCGCTTCGGTGATCATGGTAGCGGTATTCGGACTGATAGATTATAAAGAAGCGATCCATTTATGGAAAGCCAACCGTGGAGACTTTTGGATGTTAGTAGTGACATTCATAGCTACACTCGGACTAGGGATCGAACAAGGTATTGCTATAGGTGTTGTTCTCTCATTGGCAATGATCATTTATAGAACTACGAAACCGCACATAGCAGAACTCGGTAGAGTCCCTCATACCGATCTGTACAGGAATGTAGATCGATTTCAGGAAGTGATCGACAGAGAAGACCTGCTCATCATTCGCTTTGATGCTCAGTTGTATTTTGCCAATGTGAATTACTTTAAAGAGAACATCGAAGAACGAATGACAAACAAAGGAGATAAGCTGAAAACAATTATAATAGCCTCTGAAAGCATAAATAACCTGGACAGCAGTGCGGTACATGCTTTAGAAGATATTGTGCAGAATATACATGATCAAGGAAGGCAAGTTTATTTTTCCTCAGTCAAGGGACCGGTCAGGGATGCCATGAAAAAAGGACACTTGTTTGAGAAAATTGGAGAGAAAAACTTCTTCATGAGCATACAAGATGCAGTGAATTACTTTGACAACAAAGAAGAAGAGGGAAATGATAAAGTGGAGTATGTGATGCAGACTAATAAGTAGACTAGAGATTTTGGGATTTGGGGATTTGGGGATTTGGGGGATTTTGGGATTTATGATTTTGGATATAGGGATTTCGAGGTTTGTGACTAAGAGATTAAGAGATTAAGAGGGGTGGGGATTTGAAGATTGGGATTTTGGGATTTGGAGATTGAGACTTGAAGATTGAAAATTTGAAATTGGATTTTGTGATAATTGAGTGATAGAACTCCTCCTTATTGGTATGAGTTCTTATGAAAAAAGTAGATTACTTGAAGATCGGATGATTGAATTTTCTGCCAATGTGTCTAACATGATAGAAGCGCTTCCAAAATCCAGGCAGAACACTATTTATGCTACCCAACTATCACGAAGCAGCAGCTCGGTGCCATTGAACTACTCTGAAGCAAGAGGTGCAGAGTCACGAAGAGACTTTATTCACAAATTGAGACTGGTATTAAAAGAACTAAGAGAATCTTATACCTGTCTCAGGCTAATAGATAAAACAATTAATCTACCAGAAACTCAAAAGAAACTGTTAACGGAAGCAAACGAATTAATATCTATAATTGTAGTAACCATTGGAACAACAAAAAAGAAGCTTTAACCAAGGTTCAAGTTTCAAGTTTCAAATCCCCAAATCCCCAAATCCCAACATCCCAATCTTCAAATCCCGACCACTCTTAATCTCTTAGTCACAAACCTCGAAATCCCTACATCCAAAATCATAAATCCCAAAATCCCCAAATCCCAAAATCCCCCAATCAAAAAAACCCACCTAAAATTCGGTAATGCTCAGGTCAAAGAAGTCCAGCCACATCTTCTCAAAAAACATACTCTCATAAAATTTCCAGTCAGCCGAATAATCAAACTGGTATTGCTGAACAAGCTGCTGGTAATCCAGACTTTCGATCAGTTTGAACTGGACATTTTTCAGCAAGAGAATATTTCCCCTCAAATTTATAAGAAGATGTAAAGCAGATTTTGGATCGGTTTGAAAAAAGTGATTCATATTCCGATCGACATCGGCAAGATGAGAGATCAATTGTTTTTGCAATCCGATACCTTCTTTGGTCAATGAGTGCCCTCCGTATAGTTTTTTCCAGAACGATCGTGTCACGTATTGTTCAATACCTTCAGACTTGATCACACTTCTTTTAAAAAGATCGATCCCTCGTGCATTTCGAAATGCAACTCTAACCAAGTCGCGGAATGTTACCCTGATCGGCTCTTCATAAAACGGCTGAAGAAAGATCAATTCATAAGGTTTTGGCGGACGATAACGCTCAAAGTTCCTTCCCTGACATACATACCAAACCGCGATCTTACGCCGTGCCTGCTCCAGCTCCTGGTGCTTTATTTCCAATTTCAGTACACCTTTAAGAACAAGATCCATCAGCGTAAGCTTCAACAAACTTCTCATACGAGCAGAAGTGGAAAGTAAAAGCAACGTTGCCGGAGGCGATATTTTGGAAAGGATGTTCATTTTTGAATGATCTGTGTCTATATTGAAAAGTAATACATTTCCATTAAGACGGTGGTGAAGCCACACCAGGATTATCACATTACCGGATCATCACATTGATTAGTTTATTCCTTTTTCAACAAAAACGCCCCATAGTCGACCGCTAGAATTTCTACGGGCAGGTGTGCGAAATCTTCATGGACTTCTACTTTCTTTAACTCTTCTATATTGGGAGAAGAATGTAACTCCTTTTCGATATTAAATCCGACGGTTTTAAACAGATCCTCAAAGTAATCAATTCTCATACGGTTCTGAGGTTGAATACCGTTGTCTATGATCTTCCATTGTGTTTCTGAATATCGCAGATAATTAAACTTAGAAATAGATTTGTCTATGTGATAGAAGTGGTCGTAGCTTCCGAATGAATGGTATTCAAGCCCACCTTTTTTTAGTATTCTGAATAGTGTTTTTGCAATTTCGGGCAGATGTTCTTTATTGATGTGTTCCAAAACATTCACGGAAAAAATAAAGTCAAATTCTTCATCTTTCAATTGAAGTTCATTTATGTTGCCCACTATCTGGACAATGTTCATTTTCTCTAAAATTGTGTCGACAGACAGAAATTTATCGGGGGGGGGAGACTCTTTAAAACCATTACCCGATCTGCTGTGTAAGGAAATGTAGCCTTGCCGGTTTCGATTAGGTTAAGAAGTTTTTGGATCAAAAGATACAGGTTTGATAATCTGAAATGGCTGTTTAAATCAACCGTCACAATTTTTTCAGCACCGTTTAGAAAAAGTAAAACTGGAATGATGGGGTGCCATCCTGAGCCGATTTCAGCAAATTTAAGTCCGCGCAGATCTTGACCGGCTTCTTTAATAATAAACCTTCCTCTGGATGTTAGATCCTCAAAAAAATCATCATGGATCAAAACCGCTTTTGTAACATGTTTTTGAAACAAGTAATTAATTTTAAAACCGAAAGGGAAAAAGGTAAGAGCCTTTTGTATGATGGCTTTGGCATACCATTTTTTCATTTGATGAAGATACAAGTTAATTAGTGGATTAGTGAATTAGTTGATTAGTTTTGAACCCAATCCACTAATCACTAACAATTTGAACGGAAAAACAGCAATAATAACCGGAGCAAATTCCGGTTTGGGATTTGAGACATCGTTAAAGCTTGCCAGTAATAATTCTGCAGTGATCATGGTATGCAGATCAGAGAAGAAAGGTAAGGCTGCTATGGAATCCATAATTGAAAAAAGCGGTAATGATCATGTTACACTCGAGATCGCTGACCTTGCTTCTCAGAGTGAGGTAAGAGCACTAGCAGGCAGGATTCAGTCAGCATATGATAAGGTTGATGTGCTTGTGAATAATGCAGGTCTCATCATGTCGGATCATAAATATACAGTAGACGGTATCGAAACTACTTTTGCTGTCAATCATCTGGCCCCTTTTCTTTTAACAAGAAACCTATTACCACTGCTTTCTGAAGCTGAAGATGCCAGGATCGTGAATGTAAGCTCAAACAATCACTTCAAAGCAGATATCAACTTTGAGGATATTCATCATCAGGAAAATTTCAGCGGATTAAAAGCTTATGGTCAGTCTAAACTGGCGAATGTGTTGTTCACCTATGAGCTGAACAGAAGGCTAAAGAGAAATGGCTTGAATCATATCTCCATAAATGCATTGGACCCCGGATTGATCAATACCGATATCGGAAATAAGAAAACCGGCTGGCTGTATAGTATTGCGTGGCATATCAGGAAACGACAAGGGATCTCTCCTGAAAAAGGATCAAGAACACAAGTATATCTGGCATCTTCGGATGAAGTGCGCAGTTTGACTGGTAAATATTGGCGTAACTCCAAAGCGTTTCCCTCTTCAAAAGCATCATATAACACACAGCACGCAGAGCAACTTTGGGAGCTTAGTATGGATCTTTGTGGCTTGGATAATTACATTAATCGAGTAAGGACCAGCTATGTCCGATAATTAGGTGTATTTTGGCAGTCAATTCCCATAATGAAATTTTATAAAGATAAGGTTATTGTTATCACAGGTGCCGGGTCGGGTATTGGCCGGGCGTTAGCGAAAAAGTTGTCTTCGTATGGAGCGTCTGTAGCCATTAATGATAAAAATGCAGAGACACTGGCTGAAACTTTAGCGATGATAGATTCTGGAGAAAGAAAAAACAGTCAGTTCGCTGCTGACATTTCAGTACCTGAAGAAGTAGACCTTTTTGCAAAGCACGTAATAGCGGAACATGGGAAAGTCGATGTTTTGATCAACAATGCCGGAGTCGCGTTGGGGCGTATGAAGACCGAAGAGATCAGTCTGGAGCAATGGGATTGGATCATGCGAGTGAACTTCGGCGGGCATCTGCTCTGCACAAATGCGTTTTTACCATATCTTAAAAAGCAAAAAGAAGGATATATCGCAAACCTGTCCAGCATATTTGGATCCGCGGTTTTAAAAGAAAGAGCAGGATACTGTGCATCGAAAAGTGCGATCAACGGTATGACAGAAGCCATGAGACAGGAGTTCAAGAACACGAATGTTCATATAAGCCTGGTCATACCCGGCGGAATAAGAACCAATCTAACCAACAACTCTGAGGGTTGGAAGGATAAGAATATGCAAAACAGAGCTGCAAAAATGCAATCTGAAGACAGTCTCACTAGTGCTGAAGACGGAGCGGATGTGATCCTGAATGGTATCCGGAAAAGAAAGTATAGGATTCTTATAGGTAAAGACGCCAAGGTGTTGGATTGGCTGTCGAGATTTACACCTACGTATTATGGTAGGGTTTTGAATTTCTTTGTGAGTAGGGCGGAAAGGAAACAGAGTTAGTTGATTAAGAAATCATACAATCCTTTCTATAATTCTATCTTAAAGAATTCAAAATAATTGAACTAACTTAAAGTGTTCCAATGCTTTTAATTGAGCAGGAGCCGATAATTGAACAAAATGAAGATCGGGATATCTCTATTCTTGCTGGTTATGATCTTTGCTTGTAACCAGGTATCAGAAAATAAACCTACTGCCACACCTGAAACTGACAAGGATGTTTTTATGGAAAGGGGACAGGAAATTACGGCAGAAGTCTTTACCGCCCTTGCTTCAACGCTCCGGAAGAAACTGAAGGAAGGAGGTGTGTCGGCGGCCGTACAGTACTGCAACCTTGCTGCCTTACCCATTGTTGATAGTCTTTCCGAGATACATAACGCAAAGATACGCCGAGCTACCCTTAACGAACGGAATCCAGCTAACCGTTCAAATGCTGATGAACTCAAGATCTTAAATGAATATCAAAATGCTAAGACCATGGGTTCTATACTCGAATCTAAGGTATTGGTCGATGGAGAAAGCGTTCTTTATTATCAACCAATAATGATCAATAACTTTTGCCTCCAGTGTCATGGTGTGATTGGTAAGGATATTGCAGAAATTGACTATACGGTGATAAAAGAGCTGTATCCCGGAGATAAAGCGGTAGGTTATAAAGATGGGGAACTGAGAGGAATCTGGAGTATACGGTTTGATAACTCGAACTGAACATAATGACCGCTTTAGGTCTCATAGGTGTGATGTTTGATTTGTAGATCTGCCTCCCGCTTAAAGTCCAAAGTCTATTCCTCAATATCAAAAAGATTCCTGGAAAAATGTTACATTTCTTTTCGACAGACAATATTCTTTTAAATCCAATACATCCCGAAAAATGACTTTAAACCTGGAGATACAGCAACGCAAGAGCGCTATCCAGTTTCTTGAGAACAACGATAAGGAAGAGTTAACCACCTTGGTAGACTCTATGAATTCTAAAGAGATCATCCATCTAATGGGTCACCTCAAAAGGGATGACCAGATGAAGCTTTTAACCATGCTGACACCTGAGGATGCTGCTGAGGTTATTGAAGAGATCCCGGAGGCACAAGCGGTCGATATCATTGAGGACTTGACAGAAAAAGAAGCAGCAGCGATCCTGAATGAAATGGAAAGCGACGAACAGGCGGATATCATCAGAGAGCTTGATCTTGAGGATGCTTCCGCTATTCTTGAAGAAATGGACCCTGAAGAAGCTGCGGATGTGAGGATGCTAATGGAATATGAAGATGGGACGGTCGGTTCGCTGATGCGTACGGAATACTTTGCATTTGAAGAGCATCTTACAGTAGAAGAAGTAACGGTTGAGCTCAGGAGAAATTCTGAAGAGTATGCGGAGTATCCTCTAAAGTACATTTTCGTTGTTTCGTCTTCGTCAAAGCTGCTCGGTGTTTTGCAAATGCAGGAATTGTTGCTGGCAAAGGGGAAGACGCTGCTATCAAAGCTGATCTTTCAGGAGGTGGCATTCGTATATCCCAATTCTCCCGCAGAAGAGCTTTCTACTTTTTTCAAAGAGAACGACTATTTTGGGGTACCTGTAGTCACTGAAGATAAAACACTCATTGGTATTGCCCTGCGAAGAGACACCCTGGAAGCCGAATCGGAAAGATTGGCACAGGAGCACCTGGAAACACAGGGTATCGTGGGTGGTGAAGAGCTTCGGACAATGCCGGTGTTATTGCGTGCACGCAGAAGGCTTTCCTGGTTATCGGTAAACATATTGCTCAACATCGTGGCAGCCAGTGTCATTGCCTATCACCAGGATATTTTAAGTTCTGTAATAGCATTAGCAGTATTCCTTCCTATCATTTCCGATATGAGCGGATGTTCCGGAAACCAGGCAGTGGCAGTGAGTATGCGTGAACTCTCGATCGGGGTGGTCAAACCTGCCGAGGTCTTGCGGGTATGGTGGCAAGAGCTAAGTGTTGGATTGATCAACGGTTTAGCGTTAGGTATTCTGATCGGTGCTGCGGCATGGCTTTGGAAAGGTAATATGGTCCTTGGACTTGTAGTCGGAGGAGCGCTTTCCGTCAACACACTCGTAGCTGTCTCTATCGGGGGCACGGTGCCGCTATTGCTTAAAGGATTCAACATCGATCCCGCACTGGCATCCGGACCTATTCTTACTACGATCACTGATATGTTTGGATTCTTTTTAGCGCTTACCTTTGCGTCGTTCATGCTTGTGCACCTGACGGGGTTGTAGTGTGGAAATGTGGTAATTTGGTAATGTGATGATGTGGTGATTTTGGTGCGGCTTCACCGCGTCGTATTCTTTTCCCTCGTGTTTACCTCCTCTATGTGCTCTGAGGTTGACCTCAGAGTGCTCTGCGGTAAAACAGGTACCCCAAAAACTGATCTTTGAATTCCTCCCCTAACCTTAACAAGTTTCAAATTTATCGTTACTTTGTTTTATGAGATCTGTCATTTTACTATTCTGCCTCATTCCTGTTTTAATTCAAGCTCAGGTTAACCCCAACCTATCCTATGACCTGGTTAGATCAATAAATCAAGCGGAAAGAGTAAATCGATCTAATGATCATGATATCCACCTCATTTTAAAAGGAGATGTAAAGAAACTCTCGACATTTATTAAGAACCATAAGGGATCCGAAAAGTATTCGATCTCAAACTTGATTGCCGCAACACTGCCGGTTTCAGCCTTATCAGAATTATCACATCTCGAATATCTGAAAAAGGCAGAAGCATATTCTGGTGCTCTGCATTTCAATGATGTAGTGGCGATAGCTCAAACGAGGGTAGATACGGTTTATTCTGCCAGCGGTCTTTTACAACAGAGTTACACAGGCAAGGATGTGATATTCGGAATGATCGACTCAGGGATTGATCCAACACATCCCGACTTTCAAAACGATGACGGTACAACTCGAATCATTGCATTCTGGGATCAGAATGATAAACTATCCAACCTTCCACCATATGGTTATGGTAAAGAATATACTCAAACCGACATCGACAATGGTGCAATGACTAGCTATCTGGATACGACCTATGGCGGTCATGGAAGCGCGGTTGCAGGAGTTGCGGCTGGTGGTGGTATGGCACATCCTGATATCAGAGGTATGGCGCCGGAAGCGGATATTATCGTTGTGGGGATCGACCCATCAGTTCTCGATTACCTGGACAGGACACCATCGATGTTGAATATCGTCGATGCAATAGATTACATATTCAGTTATGCTGATGCTTTGGACAAGCCTGCAGTGATCAATATCAGTCTTGGTGGAATTGAAGGTAGTCACGACGGACAGGATCTGCCGACGCAGATGATCGACGCCTTGATCGAAGAAAAAGCAGGAAGAGCTGTGGTCACAAGTGCAGGGAATGCTGCTAATACTCAGCATCACATTCAGTTTAATGTCGATAACGATACCTTGTTCACTTGGTTTAAAAGTATGTACTCCAATTCTGCCCTTTGCAAAAGAGACAGCGGAGCATATATGAGTTTTTACGGAGATTCGGCCGATGTGGTAAATCTTCAATTTTCAATATCTGCTGAAGAAAGATTTCCTTGCTGCGATATTTTAGATGAAACCGGATTCAAACCATTTTTATCATCGCTTGGGCAGATCGGCGTCGATACATTATGGGACAGTGTAAACATTGTTGGCATCGTAAGCACCTACGTTGAAAAGATGGAAGGCACCTATGCATATTTCATGGAGATCGAAACCGACCATATGGATCTGTTGTGGCGATATTCCATCACCGGAAACGGAAGAATAGATGGGTGGGCAGGTCCGCTTTCAGCGAGATCGTGTAATTCAACATATATCCTAAATCCTGCCTTTGTAGGAACGCCTTCCCAAATAGAGAATTACAATAATTTTATATTACCCGACAACGACCAGACGATCGGAACTGCCTATGCCTGTTCAAAAAATGTAATAACGGTAGGAGCTTATGATGTGCGGACCAGCATGACCGATGTCGATTCATTTAACAGAAGTTACTTTACTAACCCGCTATATAGAGCATCATTCAGCAGTCTCGGTCCGACGAGGGATGGAAGAATAAAACCCGAGATCATGGCAACAGGGAGTAGGATCGTAACCACACAAGCATCACATGTACTGGCACAAAAAGCGACCAGCGAAAGATATACCTTATATTTAGGAGGACAGCATTCCATCACAGACGGCACAAGCTTCGCAGCACCTGCAGTAGCAGGCATCGTAGCCTTGTACTTCGAAAAACACCCCTATGCTGATATCAATGATGTGCGACATGCAATGATCACAACTGCACTAGAAGATCCATTCATGGGACCTATGCCCAATAACTCATATGGATATGGGAGGATCAATGCTTATAAGATGCTTTTGGATGTTCCTGCTGGGATACCCGAAGAACTGCAAACACTTGATGCATTGATCTATCCAAATCCGGCCAGGGGGCAGATCATTGTACAATTACCGTATAGTGAACATTCGGAGAAGTATCAGATCAGTGTTTATAATTTGTTAGGTGTTGCTGTTTACCGGGAAGTCGTGCAAAGTCAGACACATTTCATTTCTTTAGAACAGAAGGGGAGCTTTGTAGTTTTCATCAGGAATGAGAAAGGTGAAATGTATTCGAAGATGGTCATTGTAAAGTGAGCTATAATGGTTCTAATATTCGCATGGTTGAATTAAGGTGTTTACAAATGCAATGTTTTATAACTTAACCGTTGAACAATACAAGTAGCAAATTAACAGTATCGACCTTTGTAAAATGGCTGGTACATTTACTCAATTATATATTCATATAATTTTCGCGGTTAAGTTCAGGAGGCGTCTCATCAAATCTGATATCCGGGAGGATATTGAAAGGTTTATTTGT
Organism: Chitinophagales bacterium; assembly: GCA_013001465.1. GTDB lineage: Bacteria > Bacteroidota > Bacteroidia > Chitinophagales > JABDMM01 > JABDMM01. The sequence continues at coordinate 17,147 of JABDMM010000059.1, forward strand.
GGCATTGTCAGATATCGCAATCATAAAGTGTATTCGATCTATGCGATGCCAGATCATATTCACATTCTTGTTCGGATGAAGCCAAACCAATCTGTTTCAGATCTGGTTCGAGAGATTAAATCTAACTCGTCTGCTTTCATCAATAGCAATCGACTTTCTTATGAAAGATTCAGTTGGCAAGGAGGTTATTCTGCTTTTGCTGTTTCTGACAGAGGGGTTGCGAAAGTTATTGCATATATCAAAAATCAAGAAGATCATCATCGGAAAAGGAGTTTTGAAGAAGAATATATTGAAGTGTTAAAAGATCATAAGATCGAATTTGATGAGCGGTATGTGTTTTGTAGATGATTGATCTTTGAACGAACCCCATCGGGGTTCATGAATCAGCCCCTTCGGGGCTGCGTTTTCGTGTCGTTTTTAATTTAGGCAGAAAGGGCTCCTTTGGAGCCTTAGACAAAATGGTGTCATACGGTTTTAGTTAGAAATGGAGATCAAGCTTGAAGAGGCATCTGTCTGACTAGCAAATATAGGATCAGATGATGCAGCCCCGAGGGGGCGTTTGTCTGACTAGCAAATATAGAATCAGATGATGTAGCCCCGAGGGGGCTATTTTTTAGAACCCCATCGGGGTTCATGAATCAACCCCTTCGGGCTGCGTTTTCGTGTCGTTTTTATTTATATCATGCCGGTTTCTTTAACATTCCATCGGGTTCTGCTAATGTATGTGTATGGGAAGTGACTTCATTCTCTGGTCAGATCATATTTCAGGATACGACTTCCGGCGATGCTTTTGAACAGGGGAGTGTATTGTTTAAACATTCTGTTTCGATAACGGATTCCATGAAAGCGAGTATAGTCATTACAAATGATACCGAAGGAATCATCTGCACGATAAAGGATACATTATACTGGAAAGAGACAGTTGTTATTCCCGGCTCTGTTATTGGCAACTGGGAGGTATTAAGTGGGGACGGTGGTGTGGAAGAACAAATAACCTCTTCCGATGAGATCTCTTTTAACAGATGCGATATAAAGCTGTTTCCTTCTACAGTCCATAATTCTTTCAGGATCGAAGGTCGGCATGATATAATCATTGTGACCATTATAGATCTGAACGGTCGGGTCATGGAAACCTACGATAATATCTCCACTATAGCAAAATTTGATGTCTCACACTATCCATGGGGTATGTACCTTGTTCGATTCCGGGATGATAAAAATAGAATGGTAGGATTTAAGAGGTTTATTAAGATATAGAGCAATCCATCCAAAAGCTCTTGCTAAATTTTCGACATTTTATGAGAAAGATCACGGTGTTAAAGATAAAATTGCCTGTTTCGGACGTGAGATGTTTAGGGTGAAGTAGATTTTCCCACTCTGAAAGTGGTTGTTAAAAACGTAAAAATAGAATTGCTACCAGGAAAGATGAATGTGAGCATGTTGAAGGTGATCCACCTGGACTATCATTAGTATCGGCTCATTTTAAGATAGCAGTGATAATTATCATGTTCTAAGAACTCATTCGTCATTTTTTAAACCATTTTTCATCAGGAGTTTAGTGATGATGGGGGAGCATGTGCAGGATAGTTTCCCTTAGGGAAGTTCAGGGGGTGTGTATCTCGAAGTTGCATCCTATGAAAGTGAGCAACCTTAAGAGTAAGATCGCTCTTCCTCATGCTAATAGTGGTTTCGAGTGGTTTGGTCGACAGAGAAAGAGTAGTGGTTATCATATAACTATTACAACTCAATAAATAGATAGATATGAATCTCGATCTGATTTCTTTCAAACATCTCTATTTAGTTTTCTACTTGGTAGGTTTTACTGCAGCTTTCGCCATCATCTATTTTAACTTCCTCAAGCGGAGGAAAGATATCGCTTTTCACAGTTTGATCACGGCTGCAGTCTTTCTTGCCTTTGTCATCGGCTCAAAACTGATAGGAATTTTAGAATCATTGATCTTTCCCGAGACTTATGGAACATCAGGTTTGCAGATGGCTCTGGGTGGGGTGGTCTTAAGTTTTTTGGTTATTCATTTGATCCGCCTAACATCGGGTGTTTCAGAAGGGTTTATGTTCAGTGTTGGGCTTGGAATACTGGTCGGATTAGCCATACAGAAGCCGGGTTGTTTGTTTGGCGGTTGTTGTTATGGTGATCTGGCACGTGCTCCTTTCGATTTTTTTGCTCTGAATGGAGAGGCGAGACACCCTTTACAACTGTATGAGTTCTTGTTGTACACTCTGTCTGTTGTTGCTTTCATAAAGATCAAGACACACAGACTCTCATCCAAGTACTACCTGGCTATTTTTTTATATGGTGTGATCCAGTTCACTGCTGAATTTTTGAAAGCACCGGACGCAGTTCTTGCTTTCGGTCAGCAGTGGTATGGAATCAGAATCATCCAATGGATCTATATAGCAGTTTCAGCAGCCACATTCTTCATGTATTACAAGAATGAAAGACGAAATGCGGAGTGGAGTATCAGATGCAATATATTCTCCAGCATCTTTATGTTAACTATAATTTCAACGGTATTCCTTCTTATTCATCCTTATTTGTTCAGCATAGAAATATATGCTATCAACCTGGTATTGTTACCGGCAGTACTTTTGACTGCATCGAGAGCGATCAAACCGATAATACCGCTCAGGAGGCAGATCAGTTACCTTGGACTTCTGAGCTTGCCCTTGCTGTTGATGAGTCAGACTGTGATCACTGAAGAGGATAAAAAAGCACAGGAAGTGTTTCACACAATACGCATAGGGTACAGTGGAGGTAAATTCAATAGCAGGGTGATCCATGACAGAAACCCTGATGATTGCGAATTTCAGGCTCAAGATTTTAAGCAAAAATATAATCTGATCTCGATCGGATATGGTGTGACAAAGAAGAGGGTTGACCATGACTTTTCATTTGGACTGAATTTTACATACGGAAACTCTGAAGAAACCCGTGATTCTGTAATATCAGCAGCGCATACCATCGCATCTTTCAACCCGTATATTTTCGGTGAAAGCGAATGGGTAGGTGGAGGCTTGGGACTTCATATCGGATCGAATTCCTACACTCTGCCAAAACGAATCTTTAATAAAGACGGATATCCCAAGATCAGTTTAGGAAATAGCAATATTTGGCCGCAAGCTCATCTTCGACTTTTCCCCAAACATATATTGGCTATCGAATACAATTTTTCAAACCGATTTCCATCGCCCTTTACCGGATATATGCACGACATAGCGATCGGAAGTGGTTTTGGCCAGAGGAACGACCTCTTCATAAAATTAGGAGGAGTGTTTGGGAGCACCGGTGGAGGATATGTATCCGCCTTTGCCCCGATCAAGCGACGTTACATAATCGAACCCCTCATCGGTTTTGGCGGTTTAAAAGGAACATATATGATAGGAGCCCATTACCGGTTTAGGAATCGGGAGAGTGTGGTGAAGTGGAAGATGTGATTTTGATGTATGGAATTGAGAATAAAGAGAATCTAAAACTTTTATTATTCAAACGATCTTAAATTTTCTTTTAAAATGTAATATTTATCTCCACTGTTTGTCTCTACTTCATAGAAGTAATTATACTTGTCTTTGTCCTCGACGTATATCTCGACACCAGCATTAACAGAACCATTGACCTCAGAATTTATGTCGGGTTTTGTATATGTCTTACAATGCTGTATGACTTCGAAGTTGGTGTTGCTGTCACTGGTATTCATTCTCAGACCTATCAAAATGATACCAACAATAATAACCAGACTGATACAACCACAACCAGTTCTAATAGTACCTCCCAAGCTTTTTGCTCCGAGTAAAGCACCAACTATTATTACTATAACTAGAAGTGCTACTAGTTCCATTAAGTAAAAATAAGGTATGAAGTGATATAGAAGATAGTCTTACTGGGTTTGGAATTTTTAATTTTATTAAAATAGACTCAGCTGTTATGGATAGATGTTCTTTTACTATAAGTCTTTGAAATCCTTTTCCTCTGCACATAGGTAATACTACATTTCCAGATAATTTTATCTACCAAACCAATACCTTCCCCACAAACTCAATTTCTCAATTCCTCAACGTCTCAATGCCTCGATACCCACCCCCTCCATTTAAATAAATTACATACATTTAACATGCAGAAAATGAGTTTATAGAGTAAGCTATTTTATTTAACTATAAAACCTAAACTATGGATACCAAAACAAAATCCAAACTGATCCAGGTAACGAGAGCATATCCGTCGGAGGATATGCTGCAAAACTATGTTCCGGTTGACTATAATTTTTCGTGTAGCGGAACACCAGATTCTCCGGATTACAAACATTTATGGATCAATCTTATCGGGATCAATCACATCGATGGAGCGGCACCCAAATCGCAGTTTTTATTCTATGTCGATCACGAAAAGCGCCAGAAGCACTTGTGGAAAGACACACTAGTAATAGGAAATGATACAGACCGTGGTGTGAGTACCGTTACGATCGAGTTTGAGAGCATGGGTTACTGGTTTAACGCTCGCAAGGATTTTTTTGTGATCGTTGAAACAGAGCATATTCCTAGTCGGCCGGAAAATGAACTCTGGACTATCGAACTGTCGATGTTTGTTAAAGAGAACGACATTATCCATCGAAACTGGAAATTTAAGTTCTCCAAGGCGACGTCTGCGAAAGAAGATAAAGACTGATTTGTACAGAGGGGTAGTTTTTGTAGTCATTCTTGGGATAACGCTACTATGTTGTCGGACTGAGGCTCTTTGTCAGGATGAAAGTGAATGGGCTGATCGCACACTCGAGGATCTGTCTTCCACAGAAAAACCTAATTACCGGATGGCTCTGTCGCTATGCGATTCGATCTGTGCGATCTTTGAGGCTAAGGAAGAGTACTGTAAGCTCACCAAAGCCTTGGTACTCAAGTCGAGTTTCTATGATAAGATCGGTGCGCCGGATTCGTCGATCCATTCTCTTATCCTTGCTGAAAAGTCCTTGTCACCTGACTGTGACAGCTTGCTGCTCTTCGAGATCCTCACGAACTATTGCGGGACCTATCTCACGCTTAAGGAATTTGATAAAGTGGATTCTGTTTCGGCGGTAGCTCTGGATCTTTGGAATAACCAAAGGAAGGACAGATCATGGTTATTCGCCATCCTCATCAACAGGTCCATCGCATTATATCAAATGGATGAAGAGGATGCCGCTGTCAGGACATTCAGGTTCCTTCAACGCAGTTCTGAAGAAGCAGGTGATAGGCAGTATTTATCAAAGTCATTGATAAATCTAGGTGTTATCAAAGCGTTTGACGGTGAGCTGGACAGCGCGGCATATTTTTATGGCAAGGCACTTCCCATCGCACGACAAGGAAAATATTTTTCTGAAGTAGGCAATTGTTACGATGCACTATCCGGTATTGCCGCTCATAAAGGAGATTTTGCCACTGCATCGGTTTACCTGGATTCAGCGGAAAATTTGGCCAGGCGATATGATGATATGGCTTTTCTGGCGGAAGTGTATAACAGCAGATCTGTTCTGGCAGAGATGCAGAACGATTACGAGCTTGCGAATGAGTTTTTGCTTCGGTATATCGAGATTTCGGATTCCATACTGAATGTTGAAAAGATCAATTCTATCAGTCGGTTTGAGGAAAAGTACAAAGCTCAAAAACGAAAAGGGCAGATCCAGCAGTTAAAGATCGAGAACCTGAACGCTGCTTTAGAAAAGGAGAAGGTGGGAAGGACACGGAACGCTCTGTTCGGTATTGCCGGACTGATAAGCATGCTGGCCGTTTTCTTGTTCTATCGTGGCAGGATCATGAAAAACTCCAGGGATAAGCTCGCCAAAAAGAATGATGAGATCGCCTTTGAAAGGCAGAGGTCGGATAAGCTTTTGCTGAACATTCTTCCACCCGAGATCGCTGAAGAACTTAAAGCCACAGGGCATGCAAAGCCACAGCACTTTCAGCATGTGACGATCATTTTTGCAGATTTCAAGGATTTTACGCTTCTGAGTCAGAGGATGACACCTGAGGAGCTTGTGAAGGAGATCAATATTTGCTTCATGGCTTTCGACAGAATAATGGACGAATTCAGAATAGAGAAGATCAAGACGATCGGAGACGCCTACCTTGCAGTCGCCGGTCTCCATGACCGGCATGCAAACAGCGCTAAAGTTGCTGTGCAGGCAGCCTTAGGAATGCAGGGATTCATTAAGAAAAGATCCGTTCTACTGAAAAATGAGAAACATCAGGGATTCCAGATGAGAGTGGGTATTCATACCGGTCCGGTCATCGCCGGAGTAGTAGGTGAGAAAAAGTTTCAGTATGATATTTGGGGAGATACCGTCAACACAGCAGCGCGCCTTCAGACCCACAGCGAGGTGGGCAAAGTAAACCTGTCACATCACACGTATGAGTTGCTGAAAGACGATCCGAACTTCACTTTCGAATACAGGGGAAAGATCAAAGCGAAGAATAAGGGGGAGCTGCAGATGTATTATGTGAATAGATAACATGACCATGTGAAGATGTGTCCTTAGAGGAGTATGATCTATCCAACAATGTCAAAGAGATTACCCCGGTTTGACATTGTCTTTGAGATTAATATCACAAAATACAAATTGAAATTTCTGGTAATTATTTATTAACGCAGAATAAATCGGGCCGAATCTTTCTTTGGGCAAAATATAGTTGGAATATTCTGGTGATAATTATCATATAGGTTTAAAGCCGTAGTCATTTTTTATAGGTCAGTATTCGCATAACTTGTAAGGTTAGAAAAACTCGATCTGATGAAAATTAAATCATTCTTTTTATGTGCATTGCTCATATCGGTTTTCATATATAAAGCTACTTCGCAATGCGAGACTTATGACCAAATATTGAAAGTTGTCGCTGCCGACAGGCAATCGGGAGATAGATTTGGATATAGTATTGACATGCTGAGGGATATTGCTATTGTGGGTGCATATCTTGAAGATGAGGATTCGATGGGCCAGAATACGATGGCCGATGCAGGGGCAGCATATATTTTCAGGAATGTTGGAAACAGTTGGAATCTGGAAGCTAAACTTGTAGCTCCCGACAGATCAGCGGGAGATCACTTTGGATTTAGCGTTTCACTGGCCTATAACTTGGAATCATTCCTTTTCTTTGCATTTGTTGGTGCTCCGGGGAAAGACCTTTCTGCTGGATCTGTATATGTTTTTAGTCATTTCACCTCATGGACCCAGGGACTTAGGATCGATGCTCCGGACCGCTCTGCTGGCGATCAATTTGGTTTTTGCGTAGATGCAAATCCGGACGTTGAAGCACTCGGAGCCCATGATCTGTTGATTGGCGCTCCATTTGAGGATGAGGATGAAACAGATTCAAATACTTTAGTGGATGCGGGTTCGGTTTATTTGATCAAAGGATTGAATCCATCAAGTATAACGAAAATTGTTGCTCCGGATAGGCAAGCCGGCGATCTTTTTGGTTCAAGTATCAGCGCACCTTCATTTGAAACCATGTTCATAGGTGCACCGGGGGAAGATGAAGACGCAGAAGGCTTAAATACTATGCCGGGTGCAGGTTCGGTCTATATGTCTACATGGATCATCCAGCCACCATATACAAATTCATATACATTGCTTAAGCTGGTTGCTTCAGACAGGAGCCCGGGTGCCAGCTTTGGATCAAGTATTGATTCAGAAGAAGAAGTTACTGTAATTGGTGCTCCTTATGAGGATCAAGATGCTGCTGGTAGCAATCCACTAAACGATGCCGGTGCTGTTTATGTTTTTGAAGGTCAGGAACTCAGCATGCGTGAGACACAAAAGATCACAGCTTCCGATAGGGATGCCGGGGATTTGTTTGGTTATAGCCTTGCTGTGCATAAAGAAATCATTTTGATCGGTTCTGCTTTTGAAGATCATGATGTAGCAGGAGGTTCAGCGTTGACATCCTCCGGCTCGGCATACATATATGGAAGGGATATGAATTGGGGATGGATAGAAACAAAGAAAGTAACCGCACCTGTGCGGGCAGCCTCAGATCAGTTTGGCAGTGCCGTTTCTTTGCACAATGACTATGCTTTGATAGGTGCAGCTCTTGAGGATGACGATGCCATGGAGATGAATTTTCTGCCAGACGCCGGATCAGTATACTTCTTTAGAGATACCTTTTCCCGTATCTCACTGCATTCTGTCAAAATGCCTCCTCAATGCGATGATGGTAGCATTAGTCTAACAGCTTCAGGACATCCGCCCTATTCCTATCAATGGTCAAATGGAGCTACTTCCAGCTCGATCACAGGACTTAGGCAAGGCGTTTATACTGCAACAGCAACCGATGGCTGCGGATTCTCTACCAGATATTTTACATATTTGGATGCCAATATCACCGAGATTGAGAAAATAATTGCTGTAGATCGTGAAGCAGGAGCAGAATTTGGATGGAAGATCGATATCTCAGGTAAATATGCTGTTGTAGGTGCCCCTTTTGAGGATAAAGATGCTGATGGCAGCAACGCTCTTTTAGACGCGGGTGCAGCTTATGTATTGAAGAATGTAGCAGGCGATAAATGGGTGCATGTTCAGAAATTGACAGCCTCAGACAGATCGCCTCTCGATTACTTTGGTAATGACGTAGCAATTTCCGGTGATTACATAGCGGTCGCTGCACGCCTGGAAGATGAGGATGCGGCAGGAGCAAATACTTTAAACAATGCAGGTTCAGTCTATATTTTCAAAAAAGATGCATTCGGTAACTGGGATCAGCATCAGAAGGTTGTGGCATCTGACAGAGATATTGGTGATGAATTTGGAGGGAGCTTATCCATGTCTGCAAACCGTTTGGCTGTCGGGGCCTGGTTCGAAGATCATGATCCCGTAGGAGCGAATTTTGTGTTCGATGCGGGTTCAGCGTATATTTTTGAAAAGAACCCTTCAGGATTTTGGGTAGAAGCCGAGAAAGTAGTAGCCTCAGATCGTTCTGCAAGCGATTTATTCAGCTTCAGCGTCTCAATAATTGAAGATCGTTTGATTGCAGGGGCTGTTTGGGAGGATGAAGATATCTATGGCTCCAATACGTTGTCCATGGCAGGTTCGGCTTATATTTTCAATAGGAACAGTTTCGGTCAGTGGAATGAGACACAAAAGTTAACAGCATTGAATCGTAACCTAAATGGAGGATTTGGATTTGCCGTTTCTATGGACAGCGTCACAGTTGCTGTTGGTGAGCCATTTATAAGCGGAGGGAAGTTGCATATTTTTAAAGAAGCGATTGATGGGAATTGGTATGAGCTTCGTGTTTATAGCGAAATCCAGAATGGGAGCGAGTTTGGAAGCAGCATAAGTGTTTCGGGAGATCACATTGCAGTAGGCGCATTAAAGAGTCTTGGCGGCAGCAATCAAGTATTAGGTGGAGGAAGTGTAAGAGTATTATCCAATTTTGATTTCACTGAAACAATTCTTGCCTCAGACCGTGGAGTAAATGATTATTTTGGGGGAAGTGTGGCGATGGATGGTAGAACATTAATGGTAGGCGCTATCCTGGAAGATCATGACGAAAATGGTAACGATAGCCTGGAGTCTGCCGGGTCCATTTATTTATATACCCTGGATTGTGTTTGCCAACCACCAACCCAGCAAGTTGCTACGCCGTCATTTAAAAAGGCTCAGTTAAACTGGAATAGTGTTGATGATGCGCAATCTTACATTGTTGAGGGAGGAGCGTTAGGAAGTGGTTATATCCAGGTTCCAATCCAGAACAATTCGCTTTTAGCCACCGGGCTGACCTGGGGAACATCATACGAATGGCATATAAGTTCAGTTTGTGAGAATGGAGATACATCCTGGTATTCAGATCTCGATACCTTTTCGACATTATCATGTGAGTCGCCAACGGGTTTATCGTCGCAGCCCACCTTTACAAAAGCATTGCTAACATGGAATAGCGCAGATAATGCATTGGGATATGAACTAAAAGGCGGTCTTCAGGGTGGTCCGTATTTAAATTTAACCCAAATCAGTACAAGCATCAACGCAACTGGCCTTACACAAGGAACGACTTATGAATGGCGTGTCAGGTCTCTGTGTTCATCAAGTGTGTATTCAAATTACTCAAACTGGGAAACATTCACCACCCAAAATTGTCATCCACCGGCCGGACTACAAGTGAGTAATGTTACATCTACTTCAGCTACTCTGGGATGGGGGAATGTCCCGGATGCCATAGGATATAGATTGGTAGGCGGCACTGGAGCCACACCCCAGGTGACCTTGGATTTGTCTAACAATAGTTATAACGCGGGTGGATTATCACCGGGGACAACATATAATTGGGCAGTTTACTCCATATGCGGATATACTTCTCCTTTCCTGTCAGCTGTCTCTGCGATTAACACATTTACTACACCATCTGCAACAGCGAAAACCGGAACTTCAGATTTGATATCGTTGCAAGTTATTCCAAATCCCAACTCCGGCATTTTTCAGATAAGAGTTGAGCATGCAGCAGCTGATTTTGAGCTGAAGATCTTCAATGCAGGAGGAAGGGAGATATGGCAAAGCAGATCAGAAGGAGACAAAGAGATGATTATTGACTTCAAAGAATTCGCGGGCGGGTTCTATTTGATCAAACTGCTTTCAGGAGAAGAGATTGTGATAGAAAAGATGGTTATCAACTGATATTAAATAGTTGGAGTGGTTGGATTGGTTGTCAGGTGCTCGGTATTGCAGAGTGTGTGCTACGTTCTTTCATCAATAGGATTTTCTCATACTTGCTGCAATTCGTGTTTTGTCTGGTTACTTTCCAATACAAAAACTACCAAATATCTCCCCCAACAAATCCTCCGTACTAACCTCCCCACTGATCTCTCCCAAATGATCCAGCGCTCGTCTAATATCCAGAGAGATCATTTCGCCGGAGACTTTCGTTTCAATTCCGCTTCGAACTTCGGTTATGGCTTCGCCGGCTTTTACCAGTGCTTCGACGTGTCTGTTGTTGCTGATGATGGTGCTGTATTCTTTTTTGCTTTCGGTTTTTACGAAGTTGAGCATTTGAGTTGACAGGGCAGTTATGTTTTCGTTTTTTAGAGAGGAGATGTAGACTACATTTTCGAAGTCCCTGAATTTCTGCAGTTCTTCGTCTTCTATCTTGTCGATCTTGTTCCCTACCAATATGAAGTGGATGTTATCGCTTTTCAGTTTGTCTACGTCTTTTTGTAATTCTTCGGCGGTGGTGCTTTGGGCGTCGAAGAGGTATATCAGGATCGCTGATTGTTCGATCTTTTCCATAGTCCGTTCTACTCCGATGGCTTCGATGGTATCTGCCGCTTCCCTTATCCCCGCGGTATCGATCAGTCTAAATGGTATGCCTTCCAGGCGGATGACTTCTTCTATGGTGTCTCGGGTTGTCCCGGGTATATCCGACACGATCGCCCGTTCTTCTTTCAGTAGATTATTTAACAGCGTCGATTTACCTGCGTTTGGTCTACCGGCAATCACCGTTGGAATGCCTTCTTTCAACACGTTGCCAAGTTTGAAGGACTCAATGAGTTCTTTGATCTTATCATCGATCTTTTCGAGAAGGTCTGTCAGCGACTTTCGATCCGCAAATTCCACATCTTCTTCACTGAAGTCCAGTTCAAGTTCGATCAGCGATGCGAACTGGATCAATTGCTGTCGCAATTCTTTGATCTCTCCCGAAAATCCTCCGCGCATTTGTTGCAATGCGAGTTGATGGGAAGCTTTTGAGGAGGATGCGATAAGGTCGGCGACTGCTTCGGCTTGGGATAGATCTATTCGTCCGTTGATGAATGCTCTAAATGTAAACTCCCCGGGTTGCGCAAGACGAGCTCCTTTGGAAACCAGCAATTCGATGATCCGCTCTTCTATATAAGGTGAGCCATGGCAGGTAATTTCCACGATGTCTTCCGTCGTATAGGATCGTGGAGCTTTGAATATGGCCAGCATCACTTCGTCTATGGTTTCGTCTTTGTCTTTTATGTAACCATATTGTATCGTGTGTGTGGCTTGTGTTTTCAGATCACTTCCGGAAAACACTTTATCGGCGATGGCAATTGACTGCGGACCTGACAGTCGGATCATGCCTATCGCTGCCTGACCGGCACCACTTGCCAGAGCAACTATAGTATCTTCGTTTATGGTGTAATGCATAGGAGGCACAAATATAATCATCTCTGCCTCCTTGCGATCGCATTAACTTTATAACATAGCAATTAAGTTTACCTCAATTACCATATTTTAAGAGTGTATTTAATTCAGTGTGATCTCTCGCATCAATTTGCTTCCGAGTAACTCTCTGATGTTTGTATACAACTGCAGAGTCTCATCGAAGCCTTCCTGAGTGACTTTGGCGATCATTGCTTCCTGGATCGCGTCCCACTTAGCTTCTCTTTCCGGATTGGGATCGTAAGCTGCCATGTTCTTATTCTCTACCATTAGCATGAGATTGAAATCATCTCCGTTGGAAGCGCTTCCGAGGAGAACTTTGTAATCCAGGATCAATCCCTGTTTTTTGGCTTCATCCATAGTCATTTTCCAGGTATTGGAAAGATTTTTCAGGTACTTATCTTCCATGTTTGCGTCAATTCGAACCATAGTGACATTCCAAACCGTTCCCGACTCATAAATATCATCGTCCTGTGCAGAAAGGTCGAAAGAGAGTACAGATAATAGAAGCAAGCAGATAGGAATTAATCTAAGTTTCATTTGTATTGAGTTTAGGTTATAAAATATCTTTAATTAAATGTAATGAAATTTTTTTTTGGGTCTTTTCTTTTAGTCAATCTGATATCATACAAAAAGAGTTGATTGGTTAATTAGTTGATTGGTTGATTGGGAGGCTAGATTAATGGTTCATTTTTAACCTTGCTGAATCGTAGTCATAATCCTGGACCAAAGCAACTATTTAACTACTCAACTAATTAACCAATCAACTAATTAACTAATTATCAAAATAACTATTTTCACTTCATGAAATGGTCTCTATTCGCTCTCTCAGTACTGCTAAGCCTCCCGCTTTTCAGCCAGGAAAACACCACTCCCAGACACCTGCCTGTCTTCGATGGATGCGCTGATCGCAAGAATAAACAGGTGTGTTCCAATAAGCAACTTCAATCTTTTCTATCTAAGATCAAATACCCAAGAGCCGCCAAAAAAGCAAAGGCTGAAGGGAAGGTTATGGTTTCTTTCATTGTCGATACGAGTGGCGCTGCAACGGAGGTATTTATTAAAGTGAGTAGCGGTAATGCCTTTTTAGACAATGCTGCATTAGATCATGTTTCTAAAATGCCAAAGTGGATCCCCGGTCATAAAGAAGGAAAGCCTGCTCCGGTTCAAATGACTGTTCCTGTTTTATTCCGACTTTAGTACTTCCAATTTGATTTCTGATGGATGCAAAGAAGGGTACTCGAATAAATAAATATCTAAGCGAAATTGGTTATTGCTCGCGGCGTGAGGCGGATAGGATGATCGAGCAAAAACGGGTACGCGTTAATGGCAAGATCCCGGTTAGCGCTACTCCTGTTAAATCCGGTGATAAGATCGTGGTCGATGGGCAACAGCTCGATGTCGTCGATAATGAAGTCATATATCTCGCTTTTAATAAACCTGTTGGCATTGTTTGTACTACGGATGAAACAGAGAAGGATAACATCATCAGCTATGTCAATTATCCGAGGAGAATTTTCCCGATTGGTCGCCTGGATAAGCCAAGTGAGGGTTTGATCTTCTTGACCAGCGATGGCGACATCGTAAATAAGATCCTTCGAGCGGGGAATAAACATGAAAAGGAATACCTGGTAACAGTAAATAAGCCGGTCACTCCAGATTTTATCGATAAGATGAGCAATGGAGTGCCGATTATGGGTCAGCGCACGAAGAAGTGTCATGTCGAAGCGGTTGGGGTTAATAGTTTCAGGATAATTCTGGTACAAGGGTTAAACCGACAAATACGCAGGATGTGTGAATACCTGGGCTATGAAGTTAAAAAACTGAAGCGAACCCGCATCATGAATATCAAGCTGGATGTTCCTTCGGGTCAGTGGAGAGATCTTACTGAAGCAGAGTTGAAGGAGCTGAAGGAGTCGGTTAAGGGTTCCACGAAGACGGCCAAGAAGAAGAATACTCCTAAAAGAAAAGTTCCATTTGATAAGAAAGCTAATCCAAGGAAGAAGGCTTCTCGATCGGGGCAGAGAAAGAGAAGGTGATGAGTTGATTAGTCGACTAATCAACTAGTTGACTATTTGACTAGCTGACTATTTGATTAGCTGATTAAGCGTTTAAGTTATTCTATCTATGGGAGGGATAATTTAGTTTAGTGATTATATGCCAAAAGGACTTTGTTCTCTATCTGCTTATAAACAAGCAACTCATTTTAGTAAGATCATATTTAACATTGCTAATCAGTTACCTTCTGTAGAACGCTTTAGACTTGCGGACCAAATGATAAGAAGCTCCCGATCAATAGCTGCAAACATTGCTGAAGGATATGGTCGATTCTATTTTCAGGATAATATTAGATTTTGCCGAATGGCAAGAGCCTCTATATTTGAAACCCAATTTCATTTACAATGCGCGTTCGATTGTAACTACATTGATTCTAAAATCTATAATAATATGATGAATGAGTCGATGCATTTATTGAGAAACCTAAGCGGTTACATTAGATTCCTCAACAAAAGAATCCAACAAAACTAATCAACCAATTAACTAATCAA
>JABDMM010000076.1 GCA_013001465.1 Chitinophagales bacterium
GTTAATACCCTTGCAGCCGGAACTTATAATGTGACGGTCACCGATGCCAACTCTTGTACTGCTTCAAACTCAATTGTAACTACAGAACCAGCAGTGCTGGCACTTTCTGAAACACATACAGACGTCTCCTGTAACGGAGGTTCTGATGGATCTATTGATATTACACCTTCCGGGGGAACCGGGCCTTTTACCTATGATTGGGACCACATCGTAGGTACTGATGATGGTGAAGATGTCAATACACTTGCTGCAGGTACTTATAATATCACCGTTACCGATGCCAATTCCTGCACTGCAACTTCATCCGTGGTGATCACTGAACCAGCAGTGCTGGCTCTTTCTGAAACACACACCGATGTCTCCTGTAACGGGGGATCTGATGGAAGTATCGATATCACACCTTCCGGTGGAACCGGACCGTTTGCCTATGATTGGGACCACATCGTAGGAACAGATGATGGGGAAGATGTAAACACGCTTGCTGCAGGAACTTATAATGTGACGGTCACCGATGCCAACTCTTGTACTGCTTCAAACTCAATTGTAATTACAGAACCAGCAGTGCTGGCACTTTCTGAAACACATACAGACGTCTCCTGCAACGGAGGATCCGATGGTAGCATAGACATCACCCCTTCCGGTGGAACCGGACCGTTTACCTATGATTGGGACCACATCGTAGGAACTGATGATGGCGAGGATGTCAATACGCTTGCTGCCGGTACTTATAATGTTACCGTCACCGATGCCAACTCGTGTGCTGCTTCCAATTCAGTCGTGATCACAGAACCAGCAGTACTGGCGCTCTCAGAAACACATACGGATGTCTCCTGCAACGGAGGATCTGACGGATCTATCGATATCACACCTTCCGGTGGAACCGGACCTTTTACCTATGATTGGGACCACATTGTAGGAACTGATGATGGTGAAGATGTTAATACGCTTGCTGCCGGTACTTATAATGTCACCGTCACCGATGCCAATTCGTGTACTGCGGCTTCTTCGGTAGTGATCACAGAACCAGCAGTACTGGCACTTTCTGAAACACATACTGATGTCTCCTGTAACGGAGGTTCTGATGGTAGCATAGAAATTACTCCTTCCGGGGGAACCGGACCGTTTACTTATGATTGGGACCACATCGTAGGAACTGATGATGGAGAGGATGTCAACACCCTAACCGCAGGAACTTATAACGTCACTATAACCGATGCGAATTCGTGTACTGCTAATACTTCAGTCGTAATCACTGAACCTGCCGTACTGGCGCTTTCCGAAACGCATACCGATGTCTCCTGTAACGGCGGTTCTGATGGATCAATTGATATTACACCTTCCGGCGGAACCGGGCCTTTTACCTATGATTGGGACCATATCGTAGGTACTGATGATGGAGAAGATGTGAATACCCTTGCTGCCGGTACTTATAATGTCACCGTTACCGATGCCAACTCCTGTACTGCTGCTTCTTCAGTCGTGATCACAGAACCGGGAACTGCTTTAGGATTATCTGAAACGCACACTGATGTTTCTTGTAATGCTGGATCCGATGGATCTATAGATATCACGACATCCGGTGGAACTGCTCCTTATACTTATGATTGGAATCACATTGCAGGTACGGATGATGGAGAGGATGTCAATACTCTCACTGCCGGAATTTATGATGTGACTGTTACAGACAATAACTCTTGTACAGCTATGACTTCGATAGTCATTACTGAACCTGCGGTATTAGCGCTTTCTGAATCGCATACAAACGTCTCTTGCAACGGGGGATCTGATGGGTCTATCGATATTACAACAAGCGGTGGGACCGGGCCTTTTACCTATGATTGGGACCATATTGTCGGAACTGATGATGGTGAAGATGTCAATACACTTTCAATCGGAACTTATAATGTTACTGTTACAGATGCGAATTCTTGTACAGCTGCTCAATCGGTCTTCATTACTGAACCGGCTGCTCTTGGAGTAAGCGAAACTCACATCGATGTTTCTTGTAATGGAGGCAACGATGGAAGTATAAATTTAACACCATCTGGAGGTACGGCTCCATTCACTTATGATTGGAGTCATATTGTTGGAACAGATGATGGAGAGGATGTCAATACACTTTCTGCAAGTAGCTATGGAGTAACAGTAACAGATGCTAATTCATGTACTGTGAGTTTATCAGTTATAATTACCGAACCAGGTGCGGCCTTAAGTATATCAGAAACTCATATTAATGTATCATGCAATGGGGGATCAGATGGAAGCATAGATATAACAACTTCAGGAGGAACACCAGCATACACTTATGATTGGAGCCATATTGTGGGAACAGACGATGGAGAGGATGTTAATACTCTCTCGGCAGGAACTTACATTGTTACAGGAACTGATGCAAATTCTTGTACTGTTTCTTCTTCAATCGTCATAACTGAACCTGCAGTTCTAGCCTTGACAGAAACTCATATTAATGCATCATGTAATGGAGATTCAGATGGTAGTATTGATATAACACCTTCAGGTGGAACCGGACCTTTTACTTATGATTGGGACCATATTGTTGGAACTGATGATGGAGAAGACGTAAACACTCTGGCTGCTGGGACTTATAATGTAACTGTGACTGATGCTAACTCTTGTATAGCATCAGCATCTGTTGTGATAACTGAACCTGCTGTACTCAGTCTTAGTGATACTCATGTAGACGTTTCTTGTAATGGAGGATCTGATGGATCTATTGATATCACTCCTTCAGGTGGGACCGGACCTTTTACATATGACTGGGATCATATTGTTGGTACTGATGATGGTGAAGATGTTAGCTCACTTTCAATTGGAACATATAATGTAACCGTCACAGACGCCAATTCATGTACAGCCAATATAGCTGTCGCAATCAATGAGCCTGCAGTTCTTGGTCTCACTGAAACTCATGCTGATGTCTCCTGCAGCGGAGGATCCGATGGATCTATCGATATTACACCTTCCGGTGGAACCGGACCTTTCACCTATGATTGGGACCACATTGTCGGAACTGATGACGGTGAAGATGTTGGTGCGCTTTCAGCTGGATCATTCGATGTTACCGTGACAGATGCTAACTCATGTACAGCTACAATTTCAGTGACGATAAATGAACCCTCTATACTTACATTATCTGAAACTCATATAGATGTCTCCTGTAACGGAAGATCAGATGGAAGCATTGATCTCACTGTATCGGGAGCAACTTCTCCTTATACTTATGATTGGGATCATATTGCCGGATCAAGTAACTCTGAAGATGTGACAACCCTCGTTGCCGGTACTTACACTGTAACGGTAACTGATAATAACAGCTGCTCTGATAGCTTATCAATTACCATTACACAACCAGCAACTCTTTTGATTACAGAGACTCACACTCATGTTTCTTGCAACGGATTTGGCGATGGTAGTATCGATGTCACAACAACTGGTGGTACTTTAGCTTATACTTATGATTGGAGTCATATTGCTGGAACAGATGATGGAGAGGATGTGAGTTCTTTAACTCCAGCAACATACAATGTAACAGTTACTGATAACAATGGATGCACTGCTGCAACTTTTGCAGCTATTACCGAACCAGCAACTCTTACACTCAGCGAAACACATATTAATGTTTCATGTAACGGCAACAGCGACGGGAGTATCAATGCGACAACAAGTGGTGGGATTGCTCCATTTACTTATGATTGGGATCACATCGGTGGAAGTAACAACGGTGAAGATGTAAGCGGACTTTCAGCCGGAACATACAACATGACCGTAACAGATAACAATGGTTGTACTGCATCTTTGAGCGTTAACGTCACAGAACCAGCTGTTCTGGCAGTTGGAGAGACTCACGTTAATGTTTCATGTAATGGTCTTTCAGACGGAAGCGTCGACATTACCGCTTCTGGTGGCACGACAGCTTACACCTACGATTGGGCACATATTGCAGGCACAAATGACATTGAGGATCTGATCAATATCACAGCTGGATCTTACACTGTTACAGTTACAGATGCAAATAGTTGCACGGTATCTCGAACGATCGTTGTAACGGAACCGGCGGTACTTGTGTTAAATGAGAGTCATGTTGACGTTTCCTGTAATGGATATGATGATGCAACGATTGATCTTACGCCTACTGGAGGAACAGCGCCATTCACATACGATTGGGCTCATATTGTTGGAACAGATGATGGTGAGGACCTGTCCGCTCTTGCACCTGGAACCTATGATGTAACGGTGACCGATGCCAACGGATGTACGGATAACCAGTCCATTGTTATCAACGAACCAGCGATTCTTACTATCACTGAAACTCATCAGGACGTAACTTGTAACGGTGCATCGAATGGAGGCATTGATGTTACCCCGGCTGGTGGAACAACTCCCTATACTTATGACTGGTCGCATATTGCTGGATCAAATGATGGTGAAGATGCCTCAACAATATCTGCTGGTACTTACAGAGTTACAATAACCGATGCAAATGGCTGTAAAGATTCGCTTACTGTCATCATTACACAACCTCCTGCTCTGACTTTATCTGAAACCCATTCGAATGTACTTTGTAATGGGCAAGCAAATGGAAGTATCGATATTACTGTTGGTGGTGGAGTTCCATCTTATACCTTCGATTGGGATAATGATGGTACTGGAGATAACGATGATACAGAAGATCTGTCAGGATTAGTAGCGAATACATATAGTGTTACTGTGACAGATCAAAATTCATGTACGATCTCACAAAGTATAAATGTCACTCAACCGGCTGTACTCACAATTACAATGAGTAAAACGAACACTACATGTGTTTCTCTCAGCGATGGCACAGCAACAGCGACCCCAGCTGGAGGAACAACTCCCTATTCATATCTGTGGTCTACAACTGGAACCACTCAGACTATAACCAACCTTACAGCTGGCTGGTACTATGTGACCGTTACCGATACCAATGGATGTACAAATCAAGACTCAATTGAGATCCCATTTATTCCTCTGTTAACAGTAAATACATTTGTGGTTTCAAACTACAACGGTGAGGATATCAGTTGTTTTGGGTTTAGCGATGGGTTTGCGGTAGCTGCTCCTAGCGGTGGTTCATCACCATTCTCATACGCATGGAGTAACGGCGGTTCAGATGCTCTTTTACAAAATGTACCTGATGGAACATATACAGTGACTGTTACTGATAACAGAGGTTGTACAATGAGTGATGATATTACCTTGAATGAGCCTCCAGCAATGGTAATCTCTTTTGATATCACATCAGATTATTCAGGTCGGGATATCAGTTGTTTTGGTCGCTCAAATGGATCCGTTGAAGGCTCTGTGACAAATGGGATATCTCCCTATTCATACTCCTGGAGTACCGGTAGTAATTCCGATTCCATATTTAATATCCCTGCTGGAAATTATACTTTAACTGTTACTGATGACAATGGTTGTACATTGAGCAATAACGTAATACTAACAGAACCGGATTCTCTCACCCTGTCATTGCTGGCTTCAGATTATAATGGATATGAAATATCCTGTAAAGATGCAAATGATGGATCATTAACTTCCATTATCAACGGTGGAACTTACCCCTTCTTTTATAGCTGGTCAAACGCTTCAAGTGATAGTATTGCCATAAATCTGGTCGATGGTTACTACGAACTTACGTTAACAGACAATAATGGCT
Source organism: Chitinophagales bacterium (assembly GCA_013001465.1). Taxonomy (GTDB): domain Bacteria; phylum Bacteroidota; class Bacteroidia; order Chitinophagales; family JABDMM01; genus JABDMM01. Next base: position 5,699 of record JABDMM010000076.1, read on the forward strand.
GTACAGCTTTTTCTAACTATATAATGGACGAACCACCGGTTCAAAGTTTCACCGTTTCAACTGCCCCACCCTCCGACTGTGGAGCAAGTGATGGTATTATTCTGGTTGATCCTAGTGGTGGAATTGGCCAATACCAATATAGTCTTGATGGATCTACTTACCAAAGCGATAAATTTTTCACAGGTCTTTTAAATGGTACCTATAGTGTGTACATGCAAACTTCTTTTGGGACTTGTACGAAAGGTCCTAAAACCGCTATAATTGATGCAGCTGAGACTCCTATAATCGACAACGTTGTAGTTATTAACCCTACTACTGGAGTTAGTACTGACGGTGGAATTCTGGTTGAAGCAAAAGGTAATGGATTAGCTTTTGAATACAGGCTCAATGGAGTTACTGGGTGGCAAAGCAGTAACCTGTTCAGTAGCTTAGTTGTTGGAACTTATACTCTTCAGGTAAGATATGTTTCGACCAATTGCATCGCCACACAATCGATAACTTTAGTTGCGGGAGGAGGAGTTGTTGGCTCACCTAGCTCAAGTCAGATCTGCGCTCAGGGAGTTAATGCGACCGACTTTGTGACAACTTTTTATATACCGATGCCGGAAAATCAAATCTACACTGCATTTTACAACTTATACTACCCTTCTTGCGGAGGCGCATTAGATGTAACCAACCCAATCATCAGCTATAATTCAATTGGGATAGTAGAAAATGGAACGGTGATATATTATGATCACTGGGAAGATGGATATGAAATTAATTTAACATTCCCTATTAATAGTACGACTGAGGTTTGGGGTGACAACGACACTTCAAATGGAGTTCCACCAGGCTTTACAACAGATTACTTAAGCGCTGGAGATATCATTATACTTCAAAGTAATGTAGACACACTAACCAGGCAAGCCGTTATTGATTTTGATGGTGGAGATAAATTTGCTTCTAAGGGAGATCTTTACTATTCGAGAATGGTATGGCCTACAGGTCCAAATAGTTTCCTTGCAGGTGCATCTGAAGTATATCCACAAGCTGAGTGGGGTAATGCGTTTGAGGTTCCTGTTGGGGTGAGTACGAATGTCAATAGTATGTTCGATTATGTTGGAGCTACAATCATGGCTTCTGACGATAATACTAGTGTGACAATAATCAATGGAAGTACAACCAACGTTACGCTAAACGAAGGAGAAAGCTACCTCTTTAATGGTACCTTAAATGCAGGGGCACAAATAAACTCAGACAAACCTATTCAGGTACAGCTAATTACTGGTGATATATGTGCGTCTTATGAGACCAGATTCTTCTCCTTAACACCTACAAATACCTGGACAGGCAGCTATTACAATCCGGTTGGTACAAGAGCTGCTGACCAAACTGTCGTACACCTTTATAATCCGAATGCAGCATCAATTACGGTAACCGTCGAGCGTCCGGGAGGAATTACTTCAACAGTAAATGTCGCTGCAGGAGGTACCGCTACCACTGTAAGCCCAGATGGAGAAGGAACTCATATCTATACCACAAATGGTGATGTATTTTATGCATTGGCGACTACAGATGATGGTGGAACCCAGTATGACTGGGGATATGCACTTCTTCCTTCGCAGTTATTATCAGGCCAAATTACACTTGTAGGATTTGCTCCCGGTGAAAATCCTCTTGCTCCTACGGGAACTAACGCTAACCCAATATGGATAACCGGGGATCACCCTACAGGAAGCACGTTTGCAGGAGATACTATCTTGATTTATGTAGATTTTAATGGTGACGGTGGAACCAATACAGATCCTTTCGGAACACAATATGATGTATCATACGTGATCAATGAACTTGAACAATTGAAAATATATGATCCCGATGGTGATCAGACAGGTATGAGAATTTGGGTAGGTGACCTTAGCGATGCCATCATTGCCGGAGCATACGGACAAGATCCATCTATGGGAGGAACTGAAGCTTCTAAACTAGATCTTGGAACCGGTCTCTTCAATAAAATACCTTTTAGTGTTGACTACTGTGTTAATTTGTATACCGATTTCCTCGGAAATGATCTTTATGACGAATGCGATGAGATCATCTATACGATGAAACTGAAAAACACGGGTACCCTGCCACTTACAGCAAGCACAATAACCATAAACGATACACTTCCAACTGAACTCACATATATCGAGAATTCAACAAATATTATCACTCAAAGTGGTGTAACAAATATTCCTGATGATACAACACCGGATTCCCCGTTTCCATTGGATGAAAATGGATATCTTCTCGTACAACTTATACAGCCGGGTGATTCCATTACGGTCCAATATACAGCGAAAATTGACAAATCGATCTCTGCATCTTTTGTCCAAAACACAATTTTAATAGCCAATGCAAATACCTTTCTGAATCCTGAGGTTTCTTTTCCGGTGCAGGATCCAGCCCAGGTCTCATTGCTAGGTCTTCTGCCGGATACGACACTCGATTGCTCGGAACCAGTACCAGAGCCACCTTACCGTGACACATGTCTCTCGAATATATTCTTAGATCAAAAACTATGGACCCTAAACAGCGTCTCGAGTGAAGATACAGCAGCATCAGGAGATGCATCCAATGCCTTCGATGGATCTTCTTCTACAAACTGGGTAACAAAGTCAACGGACACCTACCCTCACGAACTAGTAATAGATCTCGGATCGATTGAAACCACACTTCAGGCATTCAGATACTTTCCGGTTCAGGATTCTGTAGATCCAAGAATTGGTGGGTATGAACTTTATATAAGTGACGATGGTATTAGTTGGGGTGCAGCATTAGATAGCGGAAGCTGGGACTCAACTTCCAGCATGAAGTCTATCGATTTGATGGATACCAGTGCGAGATATATTCGCTTAGTTGCGCTCAATGCCGCAGAAGGTGGAAACCTGGCTGGAGCTGCAGAAATAAATATTCTAGTTTGTGACCAGGATGTGGTGTTTGCAGAATCTTCGACTAAAACCAGCAATGGAAGTTGCTCAGATATCGAATATACGATTACCAGAGATTGGACCGTGACTAATCATTGTGGGAATACAGCAACTCAAAGCCGTAACATTACTTTCCAGGACACGACAGCACCAATAGTTTTTGGTATCCCGGCAGATATTACCGTTAAAAAAGATAGTGTCCCTCCTATTCCAAATCTTCTGACAAACGATAACTGCGACACATCTATCACTTCAACTGTAGTAGACTCAACCTATATGGTTGGATGTACCACTTTTGTGAAAAGAAAATGGTCCGCCATAGATGTTTGTGGTAACGTATTTAAAGACTCACAGCTCATCACAGAGGTAACTTGTGATGAAAATTGTAGTGACGGAATCGACAACGATCTCGATGGTCTTATAGACTGTGCAGATCCTGATTGTTATAGAAACTTAAGAGTGAATGCCGGAGTAGATACGACACTCTGTGATGGTGATGCATATACGCTATACGCTATTGGAGAGGGCGGAGATTCGACATACTCCTATGCATGGGATAACGGACTCGGTGCGGGTGCAAGTCAAAGTATTGCACTTTCTGGAACTACTACTTACAACGTGACTGTGACTGATGGGAATAGCTGTACTAACACCGATCAGGTTACCATTACAGCTAATACAAACCAATTCACTTCCGTCCTATATAACGATATTGTAGGCAGTGATGATAGTCTAATGCAAAACGATGATTCCATAAATGTGTCATATATCGCAGACTTCTTTAACCTTGAAGCGATTACTCTAAACAATAACGGTAGTGTCAAATTTTTACTCACAGGAATGATCAATGATACTATTGTCGACAATGGTGGTCCATTTAGATATCCGACTGACTTTGGACCTTTACCTTGGACTGAAGGAACTTACTATCTAACTATATTACTATACCCTTTGGATGATGCGAAAGGTAAAATATGCGACTCGCTTACTTATGAATTTTATCTCACAGATGATGAGATTTGTGATGACGGAATAGATAACGACGATAATGGCTTAATAGATTGTGCAGATACAAGTTCATGTAGACCAAACAGGCCTTCGGATATAGTTGAAAGTAATGCCATCGTTTGTGAAGGTACAGATGGCGAAACATATAGTGTCCCGGCTGTTCCCGGTGCAATTTCTTATACGTGGACAGTTCCTGCAGGTGGAACGATTATTTCAGGACAAGGAAGTAATTCCATTGTTGTAAACTGGACAACTACGGGTGGGGATGTTTGTGTCACAGCATACAATGGTTATTGTACCAGTCTAATACGATGTGAAACCATTACAATCCGGCACAACCCGGTTAAACCAATGCAAATATTTCATCGATAAGCTAATCTGATACGAGTTTAATTTTTCTATTTTTATAGAGCAATGCGACGTTTACTTACATTATTGCTCCCCCTCCTATTTTGTGTTTCAGCACAAGCTCAAACATTCTGTGACTCACTTTTTATTGAGAATGTGTCATTCGATCTTTTTGACGACTCTACTATTATAGTTGATGTGAGTAATCAAAGTTCGCAGATCTTCTCATATCCTGCTTTTGTTCTGTTAAACGATCAAGGTGATACTCTCGCTAAAGAGGTTGTCAACTATTTTGGAATCGGAAATTCACAAACACATATCTTACAAGTTTTGGATACTTCAGTTTCCGCTCAGATCTTAAATGCACGACTTCAATTGTGGGTTCAATTTTACGATACCGTTCTTTGTGAATACAATATGGAAGTTAACTTATGTCCAGATTCCTGTTTCAACTTGTATCCATTTATCGCAAATTACGGGGGTGCTATTAACATCAACTCCTATTTTTGGTCAATCCTGGATGATGACAGCATAACAGTAGCAAATGGAATATTCGAACTCACAAACCAAAATCAATTCGATCAGGATACCATTTGTTTAACTGTAGGAGATTATACTATGAAAATTGAAGATTACATTCACACCGGTGGTCAAATATGGACAGGAATGAATATGAATAGCTTAACTGGGTTTTCATATCCAGCAGTCCAGAGTGGATTTTCGAAGTATTTCCGGTTATTCCAGAATTGTCCATCGGGAATAAACTCAATTGAAAGCTTACCTTCTAATTCTCACTTTGAGATCATTGTCCGGTCAAATTCACTTTCAATCTTCAGTAAAGAGCAAAGTAAAATGGAAAGAATTACAATGTTGGATTCCGGAGGTAGAATTGTCTATACGAGCTCATCTCATTCATTTAAACACGAAATAGATATTTCAAAACTAAACAGCGGAATGTACTTTCTTTGGATTGAAAATTCGTTGCAAAAGGAATGCAAAAGATTCTTCAAATTTTAGTTCAGGTCCATTTTGCATATTTTCGCTGAATCATGGGGCATCATCATCATCATCAGAGCTCTGATAGTAATCTAAAGTTTGCTTTTTTTGTAAATCTCATATTTACAGTTATAGAGATAGTAGGTGGGGTTTTAACAAACAGTGTATCTATTCTCTCAGATGCTCTTCATGATTTTGGAGATAGTTTATCATTAGGATTAGCATGGTACTTTCAAAAGGTCTCCACAAGGGGCAGGGACGGAAAATTCTCCTACGGTTACAAACGATTTTCTTTATTGGGAGCAATTATCAATGGGATCGTGCTTCTGATGGGCAGCATTATCATTTTGTATGAAGCAATACCCAGAATTTTCAATCCAGAAGTAGCTAATGCCAAAGGAATGATATTGCTTGCAATTTTAGGGATCGTAATGAATGGAGCAGCAGCGATCCGTGTTAAAAAAGGAAGTTCTGTAAATGAACAAATGGTTTCTGTTCATTTAATGGAAGATGTGCTGGGATGGGTTGCAGTTTTAATTGGAGCGATAGTCATGTATTATTTCGACTTACCTATCATAGATCCGATACTCTCCCTATTGATTGTCGCCTTTGTTCTATATAATGTGGTTCGAAGTATGCGTAAAACTTTAAAGATCGTACTGCAAGGGGTTCCATCAGAAGTAGTCGAAACCGAAGTTCAAGATTATCTTTTAAGTCTCTCAGAAGTTGACTCTGTTCACGATTTACATATTTGGTCACTCGATGGTGAATATAATGTCTTAACAGTGCACCTTGTAGCCAATAATATTGACAGAGAGCATTTCTATCCTCTCAAACTAAAGATCAGGTCACATTTGAATGAGATGGGGATTGCTCACGCCACGATCGAATTTGAACGATCTGATGAAGCCTGCATACATGTAGAATGCTAAGGTTTTACTAATTCGGTATTTATAGAATCCACATCTATCGAATTATGAGAACGATCATAAATGGATTTTCCGTCTTTTAAAATGATGAGCTGCGGAGACTGATGTTCAACGTGAAATATTTCTGAAATATAATTGCTCAAGGATCTGAATCTCAGTAAATCCAGAAAGTAAATATCAACATTGCTTTCCAATGTATTCCAATTTGAGATTGTTCTATTCTGAACAACTTTGCTTATACCACATCTGGAACTATGTTTGAAAATAGCAACAGGTTTATTATAACTTTCCTGAATAATTTTGTCCAGATCATCAGTGGATTCCAACCACTTTTCACTTCTGGGTTCTGAAGCTTTCACTTCTTTGGAAATATTTTTAAAAAAGCCCATAACTGAAAATTAAAGCATAGTTTTATCTACTTAGTTCCCTAATATAGCGAAATCCTTCAGTCGTATGTTACAATTCTAGAAGAATAACCTATATTAACATATACAGTATTATAGACTGTAAAGTTTGAGAATTATTTACCAAATTTGAAAGAAAAATTTTCGCATGAGAAATACTTCGGTTCAGAATATAATGTCAAGGAAGGTAGTCATTGCCAAAAAGGAAAACACGCTTTTCCAGGTAAAGGAGCTCTATCTTAAATTCAATATCCACCATTTACCGGTGGTAAATGAGAAGGAGCAACTAATAGGAATAATCAGCACATCCGATCTTCTGCGGTTTTATGCAAAACAATTACCTAGCAAAGCTGAAGTGGAGGTGGAGACTTTAGAAAAGTTTTTCAGAATTGATGATGTAATGACCAAGAATCCGATCAGTCTGGATATTGAAAGCACAGTAAGAGATGCGGCTGAACTTTTTGCGATCAACAAGTTTCATGCATTGCCTATTGTAAAAGACCGAAAGATCATGGGAATCGTTACCAGTAACGATCTGTTACAATATTTGATCAATGATATTTTAATGGAGTGAACGGTCGTTGATCTTCTTTAATATTGATTGGCTCTTTTCATAGGACTGTTGAAAATTTTCCCATTGCTCCATTTTTTCGTTCAAAGCTGTCTTTAGATCTTCATATTTCTTGAAGAACCCAGCATCTTTGGATAAGTCCTGATATTTTACCGGATCCATCAGTTCTTCTTCGATCTTGCTTATTTTCTTTTCGATCGATGTGATCTCCCTTTCACAACCAGATACTTTCTTCTGAAATTTTCTCATCTCTTTTTCTGCATCTTTTTTATCCTGATACCATTTCTTGTGATCCGATTCAGTTTCATTTCCACTTTGTTTACTGACCACCTTCTCTTTATCCGCTTCATATTCTCTGAAAGAAGAAGCTTCCCTTGCCTCAAGAAAATCATAAATGTCGCCCAGGTGTTCCTTAATACCTGACTTCGTAAACTCATAAACTTTGGATGTAAGTCCTTCAAGAAAATCCCTGTCATGAGACACCAGTATCAGAGTACCTGAGAAATCTGATAATGCGTTTTTCAAGATCTCCTTAGTAGACATATCTAAATGATTAGTAGGCTCATCTAGGATCAGAACATTATATGGTTGAGTGAGTAACTTCGCCATGGCAAGCCGTGATTTTTCACCACCGGATAGGATCTTTACTTTTTTTTCAACATCATCACCACTGAATAGGAAAGCACCCAGAAGCGACCTGGCTCTTGCTCTGAGGTCTCCTGTTGCGACATCTTCTATTGTCTGCAGTACTGTGCGATTTCCATCGAGAGACTCCGCCTGGTACTGTTCAAAATAACCAATGTTAACCCTGAACCCGGTTTCTAATGTTCCTTGATATTCCAGGTTTCCTGTCAATACTTTAGACAGTGTTGTCTTGCCCATACCGTTTTTTCCAACAAATGCAACACGGTCTCCCCTTTCGATCTGAAAATTTGCATCCTTGATCACATGGTTTTCTCCAAAGGACTTTTCCAGGTGAATCGCTTTATAGACAACCTTTCCTGACTTCTCAGGATCTGGGAAGTTAAGCTTCACCTTGGAATAATCCTGAATATCTTCCACCTCGATAATCTCCATCTTATCGAGTTTTCTGATAAGAGTCTGCGCAAATTTTGCTTTATTCTTTTTTGCTCTAAACTTGTTTACATTTTCTTTCAATCTGGCCCGGTACTTTTCCTGGTTCTTTTTTGCCAGCGTCTGATGTTCCTGACGAATAGCCCGCATTTCCATGTATACCGAGTAGTTAGACTTAAAATCGATGACATTACCCTTCAAAATTTCAATAGTTCTATTGCACACATTGTCTAGGAAAGCGGTATCGTGGGAAATAAGAACGACTGCCCCGGGGTAATTCTTAAGAAAGTCCTCTAACCAAATAATTGATTCAATATCCAAATGGTTTGTTGGCTCATCTAGCATCAACAGATCTGGTTTTCTCAATAACATTTTTGCAAGCTCCACTCTCATTTGCCAACCTCCACTAAGTTGATTCACTCTCTTTTCAAATTCCGGATCTTCGAATCCTAATCCATTCAACACCCGAGCAATATTCTCATCCATGCTGTCATACCCTAAATAATGTAAAAGCTCATTCTTTTCCGAAAGCTGATTTAACATTTTATTGTAAGAGTTGACCTCATTATGATCAGCAACACCTATTTTCTTCTCGAGGTCTGAAATTTCGGCAAGGAGTTGTTGAACTTTAGCGAAAGCGGTTTTGGTTTCCTCAAAAACGGTAAGATCTGATGTTAGCTGTATATCCTGTCTTAAATAAGAGATAGTAACATCCCCGGAAAACTCTACACTTCCACTGTCGGGCTGCAGTTCACCATTCATGATCTTTAATAGAGTGGATTTACCGGCACCATTTCTACCGATCAATCCAATCTTATCCTTCTTATGAATAGCAATATTCATATTCTGGAAAAGAAAGTCTCCACCAAACTGGACCGCAAGATTTGAAATATTGATCATGAAATAAAGAGGAAATTATTAAAGGGAGTTACTGATCAAAAATAATGTAAAAGATTATATTTCGACAAGAACCTTGCCTATAGACTTCCGTGATTCTAAATAAATATGTGCTTCAGCAATTTGATCAAAAGAAAAAGAGCGATCGACAACAGGTTTGAATTTCCCTTCAGTGTAAAGCTTAAAAACGGTTTGAAGTATTTCTGTTGCTAATTTGGGTTTATCTTGAAAAACGGTCAGTATAAAAACGCCGATGATCGCTTTTGATGCCATCATGAGTTGAGCTGGATGTATGCTACCATAATCTTTGCTGAATTCCAATTGTTCGGTTTTGTTTCTGCCTGTAATTTCTGCACTTCCGAATAATACAATTCGGCCTCCTGAGCAAAGAAGACTGTATCCTTTTCTGAAAGTTTCCCCACCAATGGAATCAAACACCACATCAAGTCCTCTTTTTCCGACAATATCGATGATCACGTCTTCAAAATCACTCTCCTTGTAATTAATCGGATGATCTACTCCTATACTCTCTAGAAATTCGAGTTTCTTCGCAGAACCTGCAGTACCAAAAATCTTACACCCATGCATTTTAGCGATCTGAACCAATGCAATACCAACTCCACCTGCAGCAGCATGGATCAATACATGATCATCCTTTCTTAGTCGGATCAATTCCTCAGCACAATAATAAGCTGTGCAATATTGAGCTCCCAGAGCGAGTGCTTCTCCAGCAGGTGCGTGATCATCGATTTTCACTGCTGAGCCTTTGTTTGCTACCGCAAATTCTGCATAACCTCCAAATGTTGTTAGTGCCATTGCCCGATCCCCAATATTCAAATTTTTAACATTCTTACCAATGGACTCAATAGTTCCAACAACGTCATATCCTATCACAGCGGGCAAAGGTGGACACTGAGGATACAATCCAAGCCGACAAAGCACATCTGCATAGTTTATTCCAAAAGCAGAAACTTTGATCAATACCTCATCATCTGAGATTGTTGGAATAGCTACATCTCTGATCTCAAAAGAATCCTTTGCAGATCCATTGGACGCGATATATATCGCTTTCATGAAATTTAAATTATAGATTTATGCAACGAAAGCCTAATTAAACAAAACTTATCTATATAATACGGTATTGAAAGATACTTTTTCAAACATTAATTAAAATCACTAATGACAAATTTACTTCAGGAACTAAGTGAGCAACTGTCTGGACAGACTGTTGAAAAAATATCACAAAAACTGGGAGCAAGACCAGAGCAAACACAATCAGCAATCTCTGCTGCTTTGCCATTTATTTTATCAGCACTTGCAAAAAACACCAACTCTCAACAAGGAGCGGAGTCACTTCACAAAGCATTGAACAAAGACCATGACGGATCTGTGCTAAACAATCTTGAATCATTCATAAGTAGCTCTGGAAGTTCAGAGGGCGCAGGAATCCTGAGACATATACTCGGCCAAAAGCGCGGAACTGTAGAGCAATTTGTGAGCAAAGGAAGTGGACTTCAGCAAGATAGCACGGCAAAAATGCTTGAAATGTTAGCACCGGTTGTAATGGGTGTTCTTGGAAAAGAACAAAGGAAATCAAATCTTGATGTCTCGGCGTTATCCACATTATTAAGCTCAACAAGACAACAAGTTGATAATCAAACTCCAAAAGATATGGGATTAATAAATCAGATATTAGACAGTGACGGAGATGGAGACATTAAAGATGACCTTGCCAGAATGGGAATGAAATTTTTAGGTGGATTATTTAGTGGAAAACGATAAAAAACAGTAATTTAGGCCTAGGTTAGGTTAGGTTTTGGAGCTTCCCATCTCAATTTCCTTCCGAGATGGGGGGCTTTTTATTTTATAAACACTGACTTTGCACTACCTTTTCATTTTTCCACATCCAGATGATGAGTCTTTCGGTCCGGCTTCTTCGATTTCATATCTCAAGAGGCATGGAAATAAAGTTTCTCTGCTTACGCTCACTAAAGGTGGAGCTACAAAAGTTAGGCATAAACTAAATCTTTCCATAGAAGAGATGGGAGAGATCCGTTATAAAGAGATGCTTTGCGTCGAAAAGGTTCTGAACCTCGATAACCTTACTGTACTCGATCTGCCTGACAGCGGACTTAAAGAAATTGATCCCAGGATAATAGAGCAATCAGTTGAAAACTATATCAGAAAGGTCTCCCCGGATATTATAATTACCTACCCTGTTCATGGAATTAGCGGTTTCCATGACCATCTAATAACGCATTCAGTTGTAAAACGAGTTTATGTCGAACTCAAATCAGAACTCCATCTAAAAAGACTGGCATTTTTCACTTTATCTAAAAATCAAGCACAATCTAACGATGGTATTCACCGTTTAAACTACTCAAATGATGAAGAGATCGATTGTATTCTGAATGTCGAAGAGCAAGATGTAAGTAAAATGAATGAAGCTTTAGATTGCTATATCACCTATGCGGAGGTCATTGAAAACAGTATCAGGAAAAGTCCTCCCTTTTATAAAGCTCATTTTGAATTGTTTGATGAGGAATATCAGACGCCGCTTAGCAATTTAAACCTGGATTTATAATAACTCATTGATATTCAATATTATCATTCTCTAGTCTTAATTAGTAAAATGTTCATTACACACTGTATGTATAAGTAAAGATTTAATTATTTTTGCTTCGTTTTTATCAGATATTTTAAATATCATTTATGTTATTCGAATCAGCAGAAAAGCACAGCTTACAAGAAATACTCAATATGGAAATGCCCGCAGTTATTCAGTGGGCAGTTCCTGTTATGTTGTCTCTAGTATTACTTGAATTCATTATAGGTCAGTTCGATAAGAAGAAACTCTACATGAGAAAAGACTTCTTCGCATCAGCAGCGATTGGAGTTGGGAATCTCATTTCAACCGCCATTTCTCAAACTATTATGTTTACCGTAGTATGGGCAGTATATTATTATATCGCTCCAGTTACAATAGAACCGGCATGGTGGTCCTATGTACTATGCATCATCTGTCTTGACTTCTGTAGGTATTGGGCGCATCGAGTGGCTCATGAGCAAAGATTCTGGTGGGCAACACATGTAACACACCATTCCTCTGAGCAATATAACTTCGCAGTTTCATTCAGACTCTCATGGGTTCAACAAATAAAAGTCATCTTTTTCTTGCCGGTTGCAGCTATGGGATTCGATCCGATCGTGTTTTTTATCTGTCATCAAGTTGCAGTCCTATATCAGTTCTGGCTGCACACTGAGTTGATCAAAAAAACTCCAAAAGTCATAGAATACATTTTTACCACTCCTTCGCATCATCGGGTCCATCATGGACGGAATCCTAAATACCTCGACAGGAATTACGGATCTACTTTCATTATTTGGGATAGAATTTTTGGGACATTTACTCCCGAAGAAGAGCGTCCTGATTATGGTATAACAAATCAGCCTAAAGGTTTTAACCCCGTATATCTCGTATTCCACGAGTTTATAGATATCGTGAACGACATGAAAAAGCCTAAGAGCTGGAAGAACAAAATAAAACTTGCTTTTGCTCCTCCGGGCACTGATTTTGACGCTGAAAATCAAAAATTTATCTATCCAACTCACCTGCATATCGACGATAAACTACAAGTAGTGACTGATAGAGCGATCACTGAACCCACTCCATTTGAGCATGACATGAAAAATGTTATTGAAAAGGAAAGGTCAGAGAAAGAAAAGATCCTGGTCTAGATCTCATTTAATTCTTAAACATCCAGCTGAGTCCAAATCTAAACGATCGTTCATCGAAAGGATAGTATTTCGATGAGTACGTTCCTTCTTTTATAAGCCCCTGACTCACGTTATTTACTTTGAAGAATAATCGAAGTGCATCGATCTTAACATTCGCGAAAAGATCTATAGATGGATAGTTCTCTATAATCAATTTTTCCTGACTATAAAATGTTCCCGTTACCGGAAGATACAGCGGCATATAATATTTGCTTGCTATCCTAAAGTCAACTCCAAATGAGGCTTGTAAAGCCCGATTAAATAGAAATCCGAGATAATACAAACTGTTCTCGCTATAGATCTTTGGCTTGGACAGCACATCCTGATCTAGTGAATAAACTTGATATACGAGAGAGTTATCAAGGTGAAATCTATTCCCAAGCTTAAAATCTTTCTTCAATCGGAGGATCACACCGTTCAGATCACTGCTTGTTTGCTTTGGAAATCCGTCTAATCCATAGTAAGTATAGTTCCCAATGTTAAAGTAAGAGACTCCTACATTGAAATCCTGTCTGGGCAAAGTATATCTAAATCTATATTCTAATTGCCTGACATTCTTAAAGTCATTTAACCAAAACAACTCTGATTCCAGTCTCTGTTGAATATAATTCGGACTCTTGTTGATCAGATTCACTTCCGTTTCAATTCTTCCAGCTTTTTGCATGTCATATCCAAGCCGCACGGAAAGCTTTATATCCCCACGATTGTAACCACTTATATAAGCAGATCCGTAAGTACCATAGATAATGCGACTTTTATCATTTGGATTTGAAGAGATCCCCCCATGGATAGACAAGTTGTTGAACTGCTCATCTGATCTCTGGCTGATGTTGTGATAACGATATGTTAAAGCAGCATCAAAAAGTAATGGTAAAGTCTCCTGCCTATCTCCTATCCTTCTAATACCGGTATTTGAAAGGCTAAACGTTTGTTCAACAGTGGAATGCCGTTGCCTGAATTCCAGACTGTCTGTGAAGATCCCAAACTTGTCGTAAAAATCCTGATCCTGCGCAAAATCGCGATATATGAATTTGTCTCTTCTAAACACCGCATCATAAGTAAAGACAAAAGTTGGGACCCATTCACTGACAGTGATCGAATCAAGGATATATTCATTCTTAAATCCCAGACTAAAGCTCTGTTCTAATCCAAACGCCAATTCATTGATGTCCGACTTGGCTTCTTCAAGATTCACTTCTAAAATAGATCTATTGATGATCGTGATCGATGTGTCAAATATATCTTCAACCAATCCTCCATTTTCCTGAAGCTCCATATCGTTCATCAGCATTTTCGCAATTGCCTCATATCTTCTCCCGGAGCTTCTAATTCTGGTATATAAAGTAAAGTTGTTTTGAAGATTCTTTTGATTCTTATAAACACCTTCAGAATTAAGTCTAAAGAAATTTACACCGTAATCAAAGTTTTTAGTAACCCTCTGCGCATGACTTGCAGAAAATATTGACTCACTTTTCAGCCCCAGAAGATATTTGATCTGAACAAATGGATAATGCAGTTGGAATAACTTCATACTATCCCACTCTAATCGATATAGATCATAATTATGAAGACCATGATCAAATCCTGTTTCCTGCCTGATCTTGAGTTGTAAAGGATAAGCTGCGGAACCTAAATTTCCCAGATTTCGGTATTCAATACCTTTCCTTTGAATAAAGTTGTACTCCTCTTGATTTAACAGAGTTGTATCAAACTCATGCAAAACAGCTCGATCAGAATAATAAAAATACTTGTTATCCCCACTGCTATCTATTGTCGCCTGCGAATGAACATTCAGAGCAAGAACGACAATTAACAGCAACGTTGAGCCGGTTTTGAGAAAATCTATAGATCTTAGATGTTTGATTCTTGACAACGTATTTCAGGCAAAAATATTGAATGGAAACTTACGGATAGTTATTCAAGCCTGAGAACTTTGTAAGCTTTTGTTTTACCATTCACAAGAACGTGCAGCAGATAGATTGAACTTGAGAGTTTTTCTTTTATCGGAATAGAAACAACATTAAGGCCGCGATCAATGTCAACTTTTTTATTAAACAATGCTCTGCCATTAACATCATAAAGTGTAATTCCAACTAATTCTAACTGTATTGACTGCATCTCAAGTACAAGTTCAGAATCGTTGAAAAATGGCTTGACTACAAGATGATCGTTTAATTCGTACTCTAAACCACTGGTCATAACACTAATCGTGTCACATTTGAAATCGCACCCATATTCGTTATCTACCCTTAGACATATCGGGTAATCACCTTCCTGTGGGACACCAAATACTGGATCTTGAAGCGAAGACATCGATGAGTTGTTGAAATTCCATTGATATGTGTTTGGGGAATTTAAGGATAAATCATCCAGTTCAATTGAAAGTCCGTTCAAATTGTATGAGAAATCCGCTACCGGAGGATTCCCATCCTGTTTAAACTCAAAAAGGAACATACCGCTTTGCATATCTGATACCAGCACTTTTCGATTATTTGCAAAAGGATACACACCCCAAGCCCCTTCATATTCTGAAGGACCTATTGAATCAGGATATGTGTCATACACTGCAACTTCAACAGGGTTTGCCGGATCTCTAAGATCATAAACCCGGATACCATCGTAGTAGTATGAAACATATGCTAAACAATTCTTTACAATTACATTATGAGGGCTGGAGTTTGGATTAGCAGTACCAAAAAGCGCAACCTGTTGAATGTCCAAAGGGTTTTCGATATTAACGACTTTCAATTGGGTCTGAATTGTTTCATCTATAAATACATAGTGCTTATTATCGTCGAGCAACCAACCAGAATGATTGTAACCTTGCTGTTGGTATAGGTCAAGAACACCTTCCTTAGTTGGATTTGCAGGATCAGAAAAATCATAAATAAAAAGACCGTCATATCCTGAGTTAAGATAAGCGATATCATCCCTGACAAAAATATCATGGACATGTTGGATGCTTGAATCATTCAAGACATAAATCAATTGCGGTTCAAGCGGAATGTTGATATCATAAACTTCCATAGCATAAAATGCAGGAGGATTCCCTTTGATAACTGAGCAAGCATATAACAGACTTCTCTTTTCATCAATAAATATATTGTGAGAAGTGTAAAGTAAGGTATCACTATCATACACCTTTGAAGCGCTATCAGGTAAACTGTTGAGGTCGATTATTTGCAAAGAACTTAATCCTTCATCACAAACCGCATACAAATAACCGTTGTGATCGTGGTAATCTCTGTGTATAACACCCGGGCCCTGAAAAGCTCCAGCTACATAATCGACAAGAACAATATTATTCGTATCAGTCACATCAAAAATATGGGTTCCAACTGTCGTTCCTATAATTCCATAATCTCTTCCATTGCTTGAGTATCCCCAGATCTCATTATATGAATTATTGTAAATGGCTGACCCAGGAAGGGTGGTGTCCTGCCAGTTATATATCATTTTAAGGCTTGTTTGGGAGTATAGATCGCTTTGCAGAAAGGCAATGGCAATAATTGCAAATATTAGTGCTTTAAATTTCATTTGTCAATAATATCAATTTAATTCAATAAGTTTTTCAACGATTTGTAATAATTTCGGAGCAGCTTTTTCAGCTTCGTCCAGGACGATATCATGAGAAATCTCGATTATTTCACTTGTGGGATAACCTATGTCAACAATTACCGAAACGGCAAAAACATCCATACCCAGAACTTTAGCTACCATAAGCTCTGGAACTGTTGACATTCCTATTGCATCACCACCAAAACGGTGAAACATCTTATATTCTGCAGGAGTCTCGAATGTAGGTCCAAGAACTCCGACATAAACGCCTTCTTTAACGGCAATCTCACTTTGAAGAGCAATTTCACGAGCGGATGTTAGCAATGCTCCATCTATACTGCCATTGTTATCTCCCTTGATATCAATTTCACAATGCTGAAAATTGATATAATCTTTGATGAACATGATGTCACCAACAGACATATCCATTTGTATTCCTCCCGCAGCATTCGAAACTATCAAGTTTTTTACGCCCAATGCATCAGAAACAATAACCGGTTGAATCACCTCATTTAAATGGTAGCCCTCATACAAGTGGAAACGGCCGTCAAATCCAATGACTTTTTTCTGTCCAATACACCCTGCTACGATCTGGCCATGATGACCTTTTACAGTTGAGACAGGGAAACCGGGGATTTCCTTATAGGGGATCTTTATCGTATCGGTAATCGAAGACAGAAGCGGCTTCAATCCCGAACCCAGAATGATCGAGAAATCGAAATCACTTCCAATACTCGATTTGATAAAATCGGAAGTTTTATTATCTATCATTGATCCTCCTCTCTTTCTCTATAGTATGTCATAAAACTGATCACATCTTTTTGGAACGCAACTTCATCCGTTGGAAAGAATCTTACTTTGACAGGCAGAGCGAACAAAGGAAGTTTGTTTTGAATCAACCAATCCCGATGCAACGAAAGTCTCATTGCATCTTTTTCCGTAGTGATGATCACTTTTGAAGAAGATTCTATATTGTTAAATGCATCACGAACATTCTCAAGATCGTAACGATCGAAATAATGATGATCACTGAATTCCTGTTCGATAATTCTTCCTGCATGCTGTTTTAATAATGAAACAATAGATTTATTGTTTGCTATTCCGGTTAGCAAAAGCACATCGACATCTTTCTGCAATTGCAACCTTTGATCTTGATTGAAGATATAATAAGGATATCCATACTCCAGAAATGAAAAGTATACTTTTTGGTACTTTCCAGGAGCTAACTCCTCAATGATCTCATCACGTTTCCACTCAGACAGGTCCGGTGGACACTTTGTAACGATAATGATATCTGCTCGCGCCGATGAAGAAGCAGGCTCTCTTAATCGGCCAAGCGGAAGAACACGGTCTCTTGTGTATAAGTTATCGAAGTCAGTTAGCAAAATAGAAAGACCGGGATTTACAGACCGATGCTGATAGGCATCGTCTAACAGGATAACCTCAATGCCGGGATAAAGTGCCAGCATTTCAGGTATCGCGAGCATTCGGTTTTCGCTGACAGCGACGATAACATCACTAAAATTATTCTTAAACTGCATTGGTTCATCTCCGATCGTATGTGCTGTCGATTCATGATCTGCCACTAAAAAACCTCTGGTCTTCCTGCGATATCCTCGCGATAATGTTGCTACTTTGAACTGGTCGTTCAATAAATTTATGAGATACTCTATATGAGGTGTCTTTCCAGTCCCGCCTACGCTTAAATTTCCCACTGAAATTACCGGGATCTCAAAACGAACCGATTTGTATATTTGCGTATCGTACATCTTATTCCTCAGCCTCACTATAAATCCATAGATCAAGGCAAAAGGCAGCATGACGATCTTAAAAATTTCAAAAAGTACAGTGTCCCTCATAGATGGCTGCAAAATTATAATAATTAGAACTGGATATGAAGATTGGAAAAATTTTAAACCATCTTGAAAATATTGCTCCGGGTATTTACCAGGAAAGCTACGATAATTCAGGTTTGATCGTTGGTGACAGAAATACTAATGTAGAGTCTGCTTTGATTTGTCTCGATTCAACCGAAAATGTCATCGACGAAGCGATAAAACAAAAATGCAAATTAGTAATTGCGCATCATCCTATCGTTTTTAGCGGACTTAAATCCATAAGCAGGTCAGATTATATTGGCAGAGTCTTGATCAAAGCGATCAAAAATGATATTGCAATCTATTCCATCCATACTAATCTGGATAATGTGGCAAACGGGGTAAACAAAATGATCGCAGACAAATTGAAGTTAAAAAATTGCAAGATCCTGGCACCTAAACTAGATACGTTATATAAAATCACCTTTAGAACCCAGGTGGAAGAGAACGAGAAAATAGGGGGTGAAATAGATGCTGCGATCAAAAGTGAGTTCGATCACTTTACAATCGAAGATTTTAATGTAGTAGGGATAAGTCAGGAAAAAACCAATGGCAGATCGGTTTCAATGATCAAAACAGAGATTTGTTACCCGAAGGACAGACACTCGATGGTAATGAAGAAAGCGTCAATAATTAATGAGGAGTTCGGCACAACTTTTGAGATTTCTGAATTACAGACACCTAATGTAAATATTGGTTCAGGAATGATTGGAGAGTTGAAGAAAGAGATGAATGAGACAGAGTTTTTAGGCTATTTGAAAAAACAACTGGAAGTTGAGGTGATAAGACACACCGGTTTGCTTAGAAAAAAAGTGCGTAAGATTGCCATCTGTGGAGGATCCGGATCATTCCTTCTAAATAAGGCAATACAAACCGGAGCCGATTTTTTTATATCCGCCGATTTTAAATATCACCAGTTTTTTGATGCTGATGGAAAAATTGTGGTTGCAGACATTGGACACTTCGAAAGTGAAAAGTTCACACGACAATTGTTATTCAACTATTTGAGCGAAAAATTTCCTAATTTTGCATTTCGTTTGTCGAGAATAAATACAAATCCAATTAAATATTTTAAATAATGGCAAAAGCTAAGACAGAAGTAACGATTGAAGAGAAACTAGAAGCTTTGTACAAACTTCAGCAGGTCGATTCCAAGATCGATAAAATTCAGGTAATGAAGGGTGAGCTTCCTATGGAAGTAAAGGATCTTGAAGATGAGATTGAGGGGTTAAAGACCAGGATTAAAAAACTGGAGGATGAGATGAATGATTATGATGAGGAGATCTCAGTCAAGAAGAATGTTATGAAAGAAAGTGAAGCACTCATAAAGAAATATGAGAAGCAGCAGATGAATGTAAAGAACAATAGAGAGTATGATGCGCTAACTAAAGAAATAGAACTTCAAAGACTTGAAATTCAGCTTTCGGAGAAAAAGATCAAAGAAGCTCAAGAGTCAAAAGAAGCCAAAAGTGAGTATTTAAAGGAAAGTAAAGAGCTTGTTAAGGGTAAAGAGAAGCATTTGAAAGGCAAGAAAGTTGAACTTGAAAAGATTATTAAAGAGACTGAGAAAGAAGAGGACTCTCTTCAAAAGAAGTCTAAGAAAGCAGAAAAAACTGTCGATGATCGATTGATCACTGCATACCACCGGATCCGCAATGCTTACCGTAATGGTATGGGTGTCGTAATGGTAGAAAGAGATGCCTGTGGTGGCTGTTTTGCCAAAATCCCACCCCAAAGACAGCTTGAGATCAGGCAACGCAAAAAAATTATTGTTTGTGAACACTGTGGTAGAATCCTTGTGTTCCCTAAAGAACAGGAAGAACAACTCAAAAAGCTTGCTGAAGAAGAAGCAGCAGCCAAGAAAACGAAACCAAGAAGACGCAGAAGAACCGAGGCCGCTAAGTAACGCGTAACTTTTCTTTATGATCTCAATCAGATATGTGATAGCAGTGCTGTTTATTTCGGCGGCTCCTACTATCGCATCCCCAGCTCAATATCATTTCAGTTTCAATGATCATTGCAAAAATGCTTATGATGAGATCCTCAAATTAAAGCTTGAAAATGGAAGTGCGTTAGTTGAGACTGAAAAACTTAATGATCCTCTAAACCTGGTTCCGGTTCTACTCGAAAACTATATCGACTTTTTTCGAATTTTTATTTCTGAAGATGAGACTGAATTCTATCGCCTGAAAAATAATCGGGATAAAAGACTTACCCTCATAAAGAAAAATGGAGATAAAAATAGCCCTTACTATCTTTTCGTTCTTGCTGAAATTCACCTGCACTGGGCTATAGCTAAAATACGTGTCGGCGAGTATTTCAGTGCCGTCCTTGAGATCCGTAAAGCGTATAAACAGTTGAATGAAAATCAAAGGAAATTTCCCGACTTTAAAGAAAACTTAAAAACTCTTGGGTTGCTTCATGCGGTTCTTGGAAGTATACCAGACAAATTTAAATGGGGACTTAGTATTCTGGGTATGGATGGCGACATCAGAAAGGGAATGGCTGAACTCAAGAATTTGATCATTTACTCCAATGACAATGAGTTCGTTTATCGCGAAGAGACTATAACCTTATATGCCTTTCTCCTGTTTCATCTCGAAAAGAAAGGTGATCAGGCCTGGGATCTTTTGAAGGCTAATAATTTTCCTGAAAAAGATAACTTGATGCATATCTATACATGTGCCCAAATTGGTGTACATTCCAACAGAGTTGAAGAGTCTATCGAGATCCTTAATAACAAACCCTCGGGAGCCGAATATCTCGAATTTCCCTATTTGGAATTTCTTGCAGGCCTTGCAAGATTATACAAGCTTGATGAAAGAGCAGATATATATTTCAAGAATTTTGTTAATAATACGAAGTCTAGGAATCATGTGAAAGATGCTTACCAGAAACTAGCCTGGTATCATTTTATCAACGATAATGATACGGTTTTATATATGCATTATATGGATAAAGTAAGGTCCGATGGAAGCAGTACCATAGATGCTGATAAACAAGCCCTCCAAGAAGCTCTTGACAATAAGATTCCACATAAGGGATTACTAAAATCTCGTCTCCTTTTTGACGGTGGCTTATTTGGAAGAGCAATAGAAATTTTAGACGAAATAGACGAAAATGTACTAGCCGATAAGGAGAAATTAGAACTTTCTTATCGATATGGCAGAGTCTACCACGAATGGGGAAAGATCGACAGATGCGTTAAATTCTATAATGAAACCATCGCAAACGGTTCAAATTCACCATATTACTTTGCCGCTAATGCTGCGTTGCAACTTGCATATATTTATGAAAAAAAGAATGAGCTAGAAACAGCAAAGTCGTACTTTGAACTCTGTTTATCGATAAAAAATCACGAATACAAAAACAGCCTTGACCAAAAAGCAAAGGCTGGTTTGAACCGCATAGACAAAATGCAATGACAAGACGGATCGAAGAAAATACAAGCCTAAAAAATTTTAACACATTTGGTATCGATGTTAAAGCACGTTACTTTTTCCGTTTAACTAAACTTGAAGATTTATTTACTCTGGATGATATGGAGGTCTTCAAAGAAGGAAACTTCTTTGTTCTTGGTGGAGGAAGTAATATACTATTCACTTCAGACTATGAAGGACTGATCATCAAAAATGAACTCAAAGGTCATGAAGTTATAGCTGAAGATGATCATACAGTTACAGTTGAAGTGATGGCCGGTGAAAACTGGCATGAATTTGTCCTGATGTGTGTAGGTCATAACTGGGGAGGAATCGAAAATCTTTCTCTCATTCCGGGTTGTCTTGGAGCTGCACCTATTCAGAACATCGGAGCTTATGGGGTCGAACTGAAAGATGTCTTTAAGTCAACGATGATATATGATATTGAACAAAAGCAACAACGCGTTCTAGATAAAGCCGACTGTAATTTTGGATACAGGGATAGTATTTTTAAGCACGAGCTGAAAGGCAAGATCATTGTACTATCTGTAACACTTACGTTAAGTAAAAACCCCATCATCAATATATCTTATGGAGCCATTCAAAAGACTTTAGAAGAAAGAGGTATTGATCACCCCGGTATCAAAGATGTAAGTGATGCTGTTATTACTATTCGTTCATCAAAGCTCCCAAACCCTGATGAACTTGGGAATGCCGGAAGTTTTTTCAAGAACCCGGTGATCTCGATATCTCTGTTTAACAGCTTGAAAAAAACGCATGAAAATATACCATCTTATCCAGTCGATGAATCTCGGATCAAGATACCGGCTGCGTGGTTGATCGAACATGCAGGCTGGAAAGGATACCGTGATGGTGATATCGGAACTCATGTCAATCAACCATTGGTTTTAGTAAACTATAATTCTGCCAGAGGTGAGGATATTGATAAACTTTCCGAAACGATAAGGACAGACATAAAAGATAAGTTTGGAATTCTGTTGGAGAAAGAAGTGAACATTCTTTAAATCAAAATTATGAGTCAAGAGTTAGTTAAAATAGCAGAGTTTGCAAAGTTAGAAGATCGTGTGCCTGCTCATGCAATGGTAGAAAACACGGATCTCGTGATCATAAAATTTGACAGCTCTGTTTCTGTTCTCTATGGACGGTGTTTACACCGTGGAGCATTGATGGCAGACGGCTATATCGACGGCGAAAATCTGATCTGTGGCTTACACCACTGGGATTACCGATTCGATTCCGGCACTAGTGCCTATAATCCTGAAGAATCGTTAAAAAAGTTCACAGCAGTGATCGATAATGGTGATGTGAAAGTGGATAAAGCAGAAATCATTGCATTCGAAGAGATCCATCCTTCTCCATTTAGTACTGATGAATATCTGGGGAAATATGCCGATACAAATTCCCAACCCGAAGAAAATTATAATCATTACATCCAAGATCTTGCTAAGAATGGATTGAAAAAACATGGTAAACATGGACCATCTATGTCGATGGGTGTCAATCGAACAGATTTTCCTCAATGGAAAGATATCCAATACTTACCTGCGCAGCTATGGAGAAAACCTTTAATGGATGAAGATCATGTTGAAACTAAAGTGATCATTGGTCCTAATGCGAAAAAACCGATGATAATCGACATCCCGTTGTTTGTTTCTGATATGTCATTTGGTGCCATATCCAGAGAAGCAAAGATCGCACTATCAAAGGGTGCAGAAATGTCCGGAACCGGCATTTGCAGCGGTGAAGGAGGTATGCTTCCTGAAGAGCAGGAAAACAATTCGAAATATTTCTATGAACTCGCCTCCGGTATGTTTGGATTTGACTGGGAAAAGGTTGCTAAAGTTCAGGCATTTCATTTTAAAGGAGGTCAAGGTGCAAAAACCGGAACAGGCGGTCATCTGCCTGGAAATAAGGTAACCGACGAGATCGCCGGCGTTCGCGGACTGAACAAAGGAGAGGCTGCCATTAGTCCGGCTACTTTTTCGGAGATAAGAACGGTAGCAGAATTCAAAGACTATGCTGATAAAGCCCGAGAAGTTTCCGGTGGTATTCCGGTAGGGTTCAAAATCGCTGCAAGCCATATAGAGAAAGATATAGACTTTGCTCTTGAAGTTGGGGCTGATTATATCATATTAGACGGAAGAGGCGGTGCAACCGGATCCGCTCCATTAATTCTAAGAAATCACATCAACGTACCTACCATTGCTGCCCTGGCAAGAGCAAGAGCTCATTTAGACCGATCAGAAGCAAAAAATGTGAGTTTGATAATTACCGGCGGATTGAGGATCCCTGCAGATTTCGCAAAAGCACTAATGATGGGAGCCGACGCGGTTGCTATTGCGAACTCAGCACTTCAGGCAATAGGTTGTCTTGGAATGAGAGCTTGCCACACCAATAATTGTCCGGTAGGTATCGCCACTCAAAAAGAAAATTTAAGATCACGCCTGATCATGGAAAAATCAGCAAAACAGTTAAACACTTTTCTAAACTCAAGTAACGAGCTGATCAAAGTAGTGGCTCGAGCTTGCGGATATGACAATATCAATAAATTCAATTCAGAAGACCTGAGTACGTCTAATTTTGATATGCACAAGCTTACCGGGATCCGGTATGCCGGGGTAAGTTAAAGATGTGACGATGAAGATGCAGCTTCGCCGCTTCGTATGATTTACTTCATTCTGCAACACTAGCACTACTTAATTTCTTCAAAGATCCGTGCTACTGCCGGACAAACTTTTGTATTCTTTAAAGTAAGATTTAAAATAGCTGACATATTTTTTCTGTTCGTATGAGGATAGTCTCTGCATGCAGTTGGTCGATCGAAATATATGCTGCAGTAATTGTCGTCGCCTAGAAAAGGACAAGGTTGTTTGTTAAAAACAAAGTCCCCGTCCTCATCGATCAACAAGTATTTCTCAATGAAAAGTGATGGTTTTATACCAAGAGCTTTCGAGATTCGATCGATATCGGAGTTAAGAACAATTGGTGATGTGGTTTTACAGCAATTTGCGCATTTAAGACAATCAATTTCTGAAAAAACTTTCTCGTGCTTACCTTCAAAAAGAAGATCCAGAGACTTTCCCTTCATTTTTTTCAACTTCGGAAGCAGCTTCTTGTTCTCCTTGAACTTCTGATCAGCTAGCTGAAGATCTTTAAAATAATCCATCTTTATTTGCTGACTTTGGAATTCATCCACTCTATCAACTCCTCGGAATGCCAGTCTATCCCATTTACTTTGGTCTTGATCACATCCTTATTCTTATCTAAGAAGTACACTGTCGGAATTGTATGAACACCTAATTCAGGGAGTTTACCGTTCAACTTATAGAAAGTCATAGCAAGATCTTTTCCAGATAAGAATCGGTTTTGTCTCACCAAGTCTTCATCGGAGACCATGATAAAAGTGACGTCTTTATCCTTGAACTCATTTACGATCTCATTTAAAATTGGAAGCTCTTGTCGGCATGGGCCACACCAGGTAGCCCAGAAATTCAGAACAACAAGTTCAGAATCTATATCACTGATTTTTACTTCCGATCCTGAAAGATCTGTTACAGAAAGTGATTTCAGATTAAGTTTTGGGGCGATCCGGTACTTTTTATATAAATAACCACTTAAAACGATGACAACGAGAACAAATATGATAGATAGTGCTGATTTCATACTCCAATATTCAACTAATTATAGGACTTATGTGTTAACAAATTGTAAAAGAAAGAAGCAATGAAAAAGTTCAATTGGATATCCGCTGTTTCAATAACAGCGATTTTAGCGATAAGCACAATATTTATATCATTTAAGAACGGCCAATTAAGCACTGATCTGAGTGCCACATATCATCCGGAGAAAGAATTCAACGATTATTGGTATCAGAATTCAGCTGAAATAACTCGTTTCGATCTGAAGCAAGCAAGATATGGAGAAATCCGTGATGGTGAAGCTGTCATGATATTTGTATCTGAACACCTTTCACCACAAGAACATATAAAAGCGTACAACAGGAACGGAAAAGATATTCCGGTACTTAAACTGAATTTCATGCGAAACTTTAAAACCGGGTTGTATCCATATTCGGTTATGAGTTCCATATTCACACCCGTTGATATCAAATCGAATCCGCACTCATTGAGAAATACATTTAGTATGCAGGAGTGGTGTGGGCATGTATTTTCGATGATCGATCTCGGTCAGCACGGATTATCTGCAAAACTGCATAGCTATTTTCCGAATGAAGGTGACAAAAGTGTTGAACTTGATAAGGCATTTCAGGAAGATGAGATCTGGAATACGATACGTATAGATCATTTGGTGTTGCCCATTGGTGAAATAAGTATTATTCCATCTATGCAACATTTGAGGTTTGCACATCTCCCTATAGAGCAGTATACTGCAAATGCAAGTAAAACCTTAGAAGGTAATTCTCTAAAGTACACTGTTGATTACAAACAGTTAAATAGAAAATTTAGCGTTTGGTTTAAAAGTGAACATCCCTTCAGTATAATAAAATGGGAAGAAGAAGTTCGATCCGGATTTGGATCAGCAGCTAAGATCCTAAAAACTGAAGCGGTAGCTAAATCTACTAAAATGCTTCCTTACTGGACGAAGAACGCAAATTCTGACAGCTACCTGAGAGAAGAGATGGGATTTGAGTAATCATCATTCAAGAGTCAGAATTTCCTTTATATAAAATTTTGAGACAATATTTGCGTTTGATTAAAGGAAGAATCATTGGAAAACAGTAACTTGTAGGTATATATTAACAAAAACCAATAAATTATATATTCAACAAATATTTAAATTGATATAAGTCTGACATTAATATATTTGTTTTTAAATTATAAAAACATTATATTGAATAATAGAAATTTTAGAAATCCATGCAATCCTTCGAATCAGATCTGAATAAAAAAAACCAGTTGATGCTGCTTCTCAAGCTAGCCAAGGAAGATAAGCTATTGGATAGCCGGGAGGAGAAGTTTATCATCGACATTGCTTTGAAAATGGGTCTGACTACTAAAGAGATCGATACTATTTTTGAAGAGCCGGAGAAGATGGAAATTCACATACCGAAAAGTGAGAAAGAGAGAATGACCTGCTTATATCATTTGCTTTTCCTCATGAAAATAGATGGAAACGTTAAGATAGACGAAAAGCGGCTTTGTAAGAAGCTTGGTTTTAAGTTAGGGATCAATCCTTTTTTAGTTGAAGAGTTGATGCAGGTCATCGACGAATATTCAGGAAAGATCGTACCACAAGGTGTTATGCTAGATGCCGTAAAGAAGTATCTCAATTAAGGTTCCCATCCTTTCACAACTGTTATCGCAATTACCGAATACCGAAACAGTTTTCCAACAAACATATATACAAAGACAGGAAGGATTTTTACTTTGAAAAATCCCAGCATTAATATAAGTATATCACCTAGGATAGGTACCCATGATAACAGAGCACTGTAAGCTCCGTACTTATCTAAATAAATTTTACTTTTTATCACTCTTTTCTCGTTCACCCCCATATACTTTTCAATCCATTTCCAATTTCCTGCTCTACCTATAAAATAGCTGGTAGTTCCTCCAAGAAAATTGCCAAAGGTGGCGACAGTTGTGCATAACACAGGATCAAAGCCATTCAGGATCAAAACACCAAATACTGCTTCAGACGCTAGTGGTAATACTGTAGCAGAAAGAAATGACGATAGAAACAGACCAAGATAGCCATAAGCGGCATAATCCATTCAACCTTTATTTATTGGTAATTGTAGGTAATTGATCAGGAATTCCTGATCGAAGAGCAAAATACGGATTATCGTGTTAATTCGATCAGGAGCCGAATACTTTTTCGAGTATCTCGCTAACTCTGTGAAGAGGGTCTTTTCTGATCTTTGCTTCCTCTTCGGCTACTAAAAAGAACAGACCGTCAAGGGCTTCATTCGTTGTATAATCAGCAAGATCTGTATTCACCGGTGTTACAAATGGTATGGAATTATAAACAGTGATAACTTCATTCCAGGCTTGTTGGGCACCTACGGAGCTCAAGGCAGATTCAATATCAGGTTTGAAAGCAGTATATAACTCCGTCTCTGTATTCGTTTGGAGAAATTGTGTCGCAGCATCATCCTGACCGTCAAGAATTGCAAAGGCATCTCCTATTGTTATTCCTAAAATGGCATCTTTGAATATTGGACCTGCCTCACTTGCAGCGGTTTCAGCAGCTCTGTTCAATTTTAATATCAATTCATCAATTAAAAGGTTGCCACCCGGAACTGCAGATACAACGGATTGAACCACTGCTGCTTCTTCCGGAAAAAATATCTTAATAGCTTGATTCTGATAATATCCGTCAGTCTTATTCGCCTGACTAACACTAGTGTCTGTACCTACACTCAAAGCTTCTTTCAGGCCTTGGACGACTTCTTGCTCGCTTAAACCTACATTTGGAAGAAGATCTTCACATGAAACTAAAATTGCTGAAAACGAAAGAATGGAAATGGAAAGTGCAATTATTCTGAGATTCATAATATTCTGTTTCTCTTTAGTTAACAATATGTGTGCCAAGAGGGGTAAAAATAAAGAAAAAAGGAGGCTGCCGGTATCACTTCACATAATCAACCCTTCATCAACCAGACCAAGCAACCTCCCCAATCACGGAATGTTTAATTGCATATTACTTTACGGCAGATTGCTCCGAAATGTTTGACTTTTTACAGAATAATCAAGCGCTTTACTAATAATATTTCAGATTGGGGATTGTCGAATAAATACAAAGCTAACCGTCTATAATTTACACATTATAGATTATCATATGCCAATATTAAATCTACATTTAAACTGGGATTCAGTTGTGCTTATTTTTTCAGCTCGGAAGTTTTTCCAAGATCTTTTGATCGTGTTTACAGAAATCTTTCCCTGAATTGCATCTGTTAGTAAAATACATGATAAAACTCCGGGATCAAGCCACCGTAATATGAGTTCTACAGAAAGTTGATACAGTTCGTATTTGTTTGTAAGCCGGTCCACAATGATTAAGGACAATTACCTTATAATAAAGCTATCGACTAGCTTCCCACAAAGAGAAAAATCATTAGAACAATTGTTTTGACATTTGCAACATTACTCTAACTGATCATCAGAATAATTTGTCGTTATATCCTTATTCAAAATTAAAAAGTCCCATGGCCACCGATATGGATGCACTTTGAGCACCTTATTGCCACTCGAAGTATAGACAGAATTTCTTTTATTAACGTATCCAAATATTCCTTCCTTCAGATTAAAAACATTTTGATTCCCTTTCGACCTTAAGTATTCTGTAGCCAAACCACTACGATATCCCACCGAACAATAGATTATCACTGTATCCTTAGGATTTATCAAAACTGAATTCTGAGGTTCTTCTTCGCCAATCCATTCTGAATTCTTAATATGACTGACCTTAAACTCCTCGAACTTCCTGCAATCAAGAATAACTGGATTTTTTAGTTGTTGGAAATCTTCGATCGATATCGACATTTCCCTTCCCGGACAAACAAGCTGGACTGCTGCCATAGCTAATCCCGATGAAAGGAAGATCTGAAACACCACATACAGAAAACATGACCACAGCACTAAATGAATCAGGACAATTCTCAATGAGCTTCATGAACTTTACTCCAGGAAACAAAACCTCCGCCAAGTTCTACGACATCGCAAAATCCACTTTCAATAGCGATATTACGAGCTGTAGTACTTCGATTTCCACTTCTGCAGTATACATAGAGTTGTTTGGAAGTGTCAAATTCAGAGATCTTTTTTTCAAAATCTCCATTGCTTACATCCCAATTCAGAGAACCTTCAATGTGGCCCTCATTAAACTCTTCCGCAGAACGCACATCTACAAGGATAAAATCGGATGTACTGCTCATTTTTTCATCAAATGCAATGGGATCTACAACTTTATAACATTTATCAGATCCTTCTGTTGGAGATGATTGACATGCAACAAAAAACAGGCACCCTATCAGTATTAAAATTTTCATAGCTTTTTTATTACGTTGGTATAAATTTAGTAGAATGTACCACAATGAGTAACTAAATTCTAAATTTATCTTTATGAAATTCGGACATGCCGAGCAAGATGAACTTAAAAATGTTGACTTCTCACTTTCAGATGACAGACCTGAAACTACTCAACTGCTAGCCAAACTTCCTAAGGAGATGAAGCAAAAGCTGTTTGTGGGGTGTGGTAAATGGGGAATTAAAGAATGGATAGGAGACATCTATCCTGAAGGCACGAAGGAGAAAGATTTTCTAGTCTCATATAAAGACATATTTGATTCCATTGAGCTCAACAATACATTTTACCGGTTAAGTAGATCTGCAATTGAGTCATGGGCTGAAACTGTGAAAGGAAGTAGTTTTGAATTTTGTCCTAAGTGGTCCAGGCGTGTTAGCCATATGAAGCGACTTAATGATGCCGAAGAGAACACACAATACTTCATCAATTCCTGCCTTCTTTTTGGAGACTCCTTGGGTTGCACCTTTCTTCAATTACCTGAAAACTTTGCTACGAAGAATTTCGAAAGGATAGAGCCATTTTTAAAATTGCTGCCGAAGGGTTTCCCTGTTCAAATTGAGCTGAGACATGCAGAATGGTTTGAAGAAAACATGTTCACTGAGATCGGTCAGCTCTTCGAAAAATATAATGTCGGATGGGTCATTACAGATACTGCCTTAAGAAGAGACGCAGTTCACCAAAGACTTACAAACGACACAGCTTTTATTCGCTTCAACGGTTATAGTCTTCATGATAGTGATTACAAAAGAATGGATGCGTGGATTGAGAAGATCGGTGAATGGTTCGATCAAGGATTATCAAAATGTTATTTTTTCTGCCATCAGAAAGACGAAAAAAATTCACCAGCAACCTGCAGGTATTTTATCGAGAGAGCAAATGAAGAGCTGAATATGCAGCTCAAAGTTCCACCTAGTTACTGAAGCGGTATGCAGCGGTAAGCACTACATTGTTTTTGACTATTCTGTTTACCGAGACTGGAAAAACACCTGCTTCAAGGAAGTAAGGCACATAAAATTCATTCTGAATACTTCGAACATAAGCCGCATCGATAGAGAACTTTTCTTTTTTATATCCTAAACCGGCTGTAAAACTCTTTCTCGAAAAATTGATCTCATCGCTGAGTTCGAAAGCAAACGGACTTAACGTGTAAGCGTATCCAGCTCTAAAACGAATCGTTTTAAATACATATTCAGCTCCAATCCTAAATGTGGAATTGTTCCTATAGTTTGTATCTATTGCCGAGTTCAAGCTATTATTGAAGGATTCGTTTACCGCTCCAAAGTCATATTTTGAAGAAGATTGACCTACCATTTCATAATCGAATGAGACAAATGCCGTTTTCTTAATGAAAAAACTGACTCCACTACTGAAACGCCAAGGTAATCTCAACAAATAGTCGAAACTCTGGTTGTAATCGCTTTCAAAACGAGAAGTGTCAAAATTGGAAACCATCGTACTCGATGTGCTTTCTGTAAAGGAGAAGTAGCTTGGAGTTGAGACTGATGCGCCAATACGCATAAAGCTTACAGGCTTAGCAATGACCCCGAAGTTTGCATTAAACCCATTCCCTTCCGCTGTATATTCCTGTCTGAAATGAAATGATTCAAAGCCAATGCTGGTATTAAGTTCATCCGTTTCGATATAATCGTACTCCCTTTCATAACGCACAAAAGGGAAGTTAAAACTTCCGCCGAAATAGTACTTATTATCTACGTTGACGGCTAAAGCTATAAAAGCCATATCTGTAGAACCCTTTTCTTTCCAAAGTCCTTCTTGCTGAACTGGCAGCAAAATCGGTGTTATATAGTTACCGCTGGTATCGAATTCCTGAATGATATTCGTGTTGTATGCCAATACCGCTTCATGAAATACATTATCAAACGTGACGCTGCTTCCAGGCAAGCCATTGACAGAATTGATATAAGCATTAGTAAGCGAACTGAAACCATTTTGGTTTTCAAATTTGAGCTTATTTGTAAAGTGATTCATACGGTTGTAGCCTAAAGCAAAGTTGTAGCCTTTCAGTTTCTCTTTGCTATCCTTATTAATTCTGGAAAAAACACCTCCAAGGTTATTAAAGTAGAATCTTTGTGAATTGCTGGTATTAAATTCTCCTGTAGTTTGTGGATCAGTTATGTACTCCGTTTCACTTTGAGTGACCATTATACTTGGCGATAAAACAAGCTCAGAAGATCTGAAAAGTCCAAGTCCGGCTGGATTGATAGTGATCGAGCCAATATCAGCACCCACAGAACCGAATGCACCGCCAACTCCCATTACACGAGCAGTTCCATTTACATCCCATTGAGAATACCTTAGCGCATCAAGGTCATATGAAGTCTGGGCAGATAAGGACATAGATGAGATCAATAAGAGCCCTAAGAAGATTCTTCTCATCTACTATAGTTTTCTCCCCAGATTAGCTAATGAATTACTCTCTCGTTTATCAGACTTTACAATTTTACCATTGTCCGAAGCTTTTGAATTCGATTTGAATTTCGAGTCTTTAGACGGCGGAGTAGATGGCTTTGAAGGCTTAGAAAAAGAAGGTTTACTTTGTCGAGGTGCCGGTGTATAAGATGGCTTGCTCGGCCTTGGAGCAGGTTTATACGAAGGAGCGCTCGGTTTTGGGGCTGGCGTATAAGTAGGAGCACTTGGTTTTGGTGCTGGTGTATAAGTAGGAGCACTTGGTTTTGGTGCTGGTGTATACGTTCGATCAGCCGGTTTTGGTGCTGGCCTGTAAGTAGGTTCAGCAGGCTTCGGCGCAGTTTCATATGATGGTCGCGATGGCCTTTCTGCCGGTTTGTAATCCGGCTTATTGTTTTGCGGTGCAGGATTAAAACTTGGTGCACCGTTGCCTGGTCTAACTGCATCTTCAGATGTCCTGACTTTTGTTGGCTCAGGTCTGCTCTGATAAACAGGTTTATCAGTTGCAACACTATTTGTTGGTTTTGCGACGGGCTTATTTATTGTATTTCCTGAATTTGATACTTCTCTGGAAGGAACATCACCTTTATAAAGCTTTACGTCTTTACTCGTTTTATCCTGGGAGTTTCTAACTGAAGATGGAGAGAACGTATTTGGGGAGTTTTGTCTCGGACCATAATACACATTATTATTGTTGTACACGATCGTCTGGTTGCTATAGCCACCATATCCATAACTTGGTGGGCAATAACTGTTGTAATAAGGGTTACTATAATATCCACCATAATATGAATTGTAATAACCGTCATTGTAACCATCCCAATAACCATTATTGTATCCGTTCCAGTAAGAACCGGCATAATACGGACTTCGAGCCCAATATGGTCTGTATCCTCTGTATCTATATGCTCTGTACCAAGGATTCCCCCATCCCCAACTTACATAAAATGACGGTGAAGGAGCATATGCAAAATATACAGAGTTGCTGTAGAAATAGGGATCGTAATTATAAAAATAGTAATCTGTATACCATGAATTGTAATAAGAAACACCTACCACAGGAGAATAATACCTTCTCAAACGAGATGAATACGAGTAGTCATAATAGTAATTGTTAACTACAGTATTACCTTCATCATCATAACTTTCTTCGCTGTAGCTATAATCGTAATCACCAGATCTGTTCGCATCCTCATATTGATTATCTTGCTCATCGTAAAATTGGTTCTCATAATCATTCCCTGTTTCTTGAAATGATTTATCGTAAGCAGGATCATAATAGACATCATCGTAGGTTTGTGCTACAAGTAGATTAGATAGCATGAAGAGGGCAAAGGCGGAAAGTATAATTGATTTCATAACCGTGGATTTATAATTCTAAAGAATCTATTTTCTAAATTTGTTCCATTCGATGATATTATAGCAAAATATATACCAAGTTACCAAAAATGGGCAAGAAAATTACAAGCAAATCCGAGGATTATAGTCAGTGGTACAATGATTTAGTGTTAAAAGCTGGATTAGCAGAACATTCTGCGGTTAGAGGTTGCATGGTCATAAAGCCATATGGATTTGCAATTTGGGAGAATATGAAAGCAGAATTGGACAGGATGTTCAAGGAAACAGGACACTCCAATGCCTATTTTCCGCTTTTTATACCAAAAAGCTTTCTAAGTAAAGAAGCTGCACATGTTGAAGGTTTCGCCAAAGAATGTGCTGTAATTACACATTATAGGTTAAAAAAGGACCCTGATGGGGACGGTGTCATTGTCGATCCTGAAGCGAAACTTGAGGAAGAATTGATCGTGAGACCCACTTCTGAAACTATAATTTGGAATTCATATAGAAACTGGATTCAATCTTATCGTGACTTACCCTTGCTTATCAACCAATGGGCAAATGTGGTAAGATGGGAAATGAGAACCCGCCTCTTTCTAAGAACCGCTGAATTTTTATGGCAGGAAGGTCATACAGCACATGCTACCAAGGAAGAAGCTATGGAAGAGTCCCTAAAAATGATCCATGTCTATGCAGATTTTGCTGAAAATTTTATGGCTATGCCAGTTGTAATTGGAGAAAAAACCGAATCTGAAAGATTTGCAGGTGCAGAGATCACATATACTATTGAAGCGCTTATGCAAGATGGGAAAGCATTGCAATCCGGAACCTCCCATTATCTAGGCCACAATTTTGCTAAAGCATTCGATGTTAAATTCACAGATGAAAACGGAAAGGAAGAATATGTCTACTCCACTTCCTGGGGTGTATCTACCCGCCTCGTTGGTGGTTTGATCATGACACATTCTGATGATAACGGTTTGGTTTTGCCTCCTCGACTAGCACCGATCCACGTAGTGATCGTCCCTATTTTTAAGAATGATGAACAGAAATCTGCCATTGACGAATATGCTGATGGAATTGTTAAAGAATTAAAAGATAATGGAATAAAAGTTAAATACGATGACGATGATAATAAAAGACCAGGATTCAAATTTGCAGAATATGAAATGATGGGTGTTCCGATCAGGCTCGCAATTGGTCCACGTGATCTCGAAAATTCAAATGTAGAAGTTGCCAGAAGAGATACTTATGAGAAAAAAATTGAAAGCCGCGAAAATCTGGCTCAAAAATTGAATCTGCTGTTAGAAGAAATACAGGACAACTTGTTCAATAAAGCAAAAAAATACAGGGAGGATCATACTACATCGGTCTCATCTATCGATGAGTTTAAAGAGGTCTTGGAGAAAAAGGGCGGATTTATTGAGGCTTTCTGGGATGGAAGCAATGAGTCAGAGGAAGCTATAAAAACTCAAACAAAGGCTGATATTCGCTGCATTCCATTAAAGTCAGATAACGCAGAAGGTAAATGTTTGATCAGTGGAAAAAGTACTAACCTAAAAGTATTATTCGCAAAAGCATATTAAGATGGACATTGAAAAAAACAAAGAAGGGCAAAACATGATTGTGGAAGCTTTAAAGGATAAAGCTTGCACTAAACAAAAGATCTACAAGATCACTCATGACTCATTTGATTCCTTTAAAAGGATCCTACAGGAATACATGAATAACCTTCAGGATGTTTTCTCCAACCTTGATCCCGATGTACATTTTGAATATCGCGATAATGGAGAATTTGAAAGCAGCATTAAGTTCTCAGGAGATACACTTGTTTTTAATATGCATTCCAATATCTTCAACTTTGATGATTCACATGCTGTTCATCAAATGCCATATGTTCAAGAAGATCCACTAAACGTTTATTGCGGAATGATCGAGATCTACAATTTTCTTTCTGATTCCTTTCGCTATCAACGCTTGAATGATACAGGTTATCTGATTGCCAGAGTTTTCATTAACAGAGAAAAGCATTTTTTTATAGAAGGAGAAAGACAGCTTGGATTTCTGTACAATGATTTCGAAAATATGGAGATCAATGATGTCTATATTAAAGCCATTATTGAAGCATCAATTTTATATGCTATCGAATTTGATCTATGGGTTCCTTCCTATCAGGATGTAAGAGAAATAACGGTAAGTCAAAAACTTATGAGCTCCGGAGTGCAGGCTTTGAAGACTGCTAAAAGGATGGGATTTAAATTTCAAGCAGAGCACGAATCATGATCAGCGTGTGATCTTAATGTTGAAGTTGTTAAAGTATTGCTTTCATCAAATTCATTTTGAGAAAGTTTCCCTACCAATAAAGAGACGTAAGTTTCTATCACAAAAGTTTCTAATCTGTGACCCGAGGTACGGTTTCCCATGGGATCAAGATCTCATCCCGCTTGCACCCGATCATAGTGAGTATGAGTAGGGTAAAGAAAATTGTTAAACTAAGTCTGTTCATTTCCTGACATATACGCGAAAAGAGTAATCATGATCGTGCTTCTCATCTGCATGATGCTTTTCATCTTTAACAAGGCTCCACTGTTCAAGGTTTAACTCAGGAAAATAGGTATCTCCTTCAACTTCGGCATGGACTCTGGTAATGTACAATCTGTTCGCTTGGTTTATTGTTAGATCATAAATACTTCCACCGCCGATAATAAAGAGCTCTCCTACACCATTTTCGCGAGCGAATTCTATTCCTTTTTCCACTTCATCGAAAACCTGAACTTCTTCATTATCATACTGCTTAGTGCGAGAAATTACAATATTCGTTCGCCCCGGTAAAGGCCTGTATTTTGCGGGAAAAGATTCATATGTTTTACGTCCCATCAGGACATGATATCCCATAGTCGTATCCATGAAATATTTCATATCCTTAGGTAGTTTCCAGGGGAGGTCATTCTCTGATCCTATGACGTTATTCTCTGAGACTGCTGCAATTAAAGAAATGTTCATTAAGAAGAAGATTTGAGTTTGGTTCATGTAAAATACAAACTATATAAAAAACATACCAGTTTTTAAGTTCCAGATTAGATAAATAAGAATACTAGCGAAATCAATATGCTAAATGACTCAACTCCCGGGCGAATAGCTGTTATACTGCAACAGGCGCTTTAATATGAGCTTGTGGGTTGTAGTTTAGAATTTCAAAATCCTCATATCGGAAGTTGAAGATCGAATCCACCTCACGATTAATTTTCAGTTCCGGTAGTGTCCCCGGTTGTCTTTCAATTTGTGTTCGTGCCTGTTCGTAGTGATTAGAATAGAGGTGAACGTCTCCAAAAGAATGGATAAATTCCCCAACTTTCAGATCACAGACATGAGCGACCATGTGTGTAAGCAGTGCATAAGAAGCGATATTGAATGGAACTCCGAGAAAGGTATCAGCACTTCTTTGATACAACTGACAAGAAAGACGGCCTTCCGTAACATAAAACTGGAACAAACAATGACAAGGAGGAAGTGCCATTTCTTTTATATCGGCGGGATTCCAGGCAGTAATTATAATCCTTCTTGAATCGGGATTATTCTTTATCAGATCTACAGCATTCGTTATTTGATCTATAGTTTCACCGTTCTTGCCTGGCCATGATCTCCACTGATATCCATAAACCGGACCCAAGTCTCCATTTTCATCAGCCCATTCATTCCAAATATTGACTTTGTTCTCGTTCAGGTATTTAATATTCGTATCTCCATCCAAAAACCATAAAAGCTCGTGAATGATTGACCTGAGGTGCAGCTTTTTTGTAGTTAGTAATGGAAACCCTTCGGATAGATCGAAACGCATTTGATAACCAAACAGACTTTTTGTACCGGTGCCTGTTCGATCGCTTTTCTCTGTTCCATCGTTCAAGAGATTTTCTAATAACTCCAGATATTGTTTCATGTTCCAAAATTAGCGATTTATGGTGGGCATTATGCTCAAAGCAAATTGAAAGAAATACACTTTATTTTAACAACTTTATCCATCTTACCGTGTTTAGAGTTTTTTAACTGATGTAAAGTGATATATAGATTCAGAAATTACATACTACTCTTCTTTATCCTACTATCGATAGGATGCATTTTCGCTTCTACTCAGGTTTATTTCAAATATGACTTTGAACAATTTTTTCCAAAGGGTGATAAATCACTAGATGAATATTATCTCTTTATGGAAAAGTTTGAAGGTGATGATGACTTCCTTCTCGTCGGCCTAAAACGGGAAAAAGGCATTTTCGATTCGCTCTTTCTTAATCGGGTTGATATTCTAACTGATCAATGTGCTCAACTACCTTATATCAAAAGGTCGTATTCTATTACCAAGCATAAAAATATAATCAAAACACCTTTTGCCTTTCTCCCGTTGGATGCTGTGCATCTCGATGATCCGTCCCGACTCAAAAGAGATAGTGTAAAGATCGTTAACGATCCCAGATTAGCAGGGAACATTGTCTCTAAAGATGCTAAAACACTTGTAATAGCGCTTAAAACCTTGGATTCACTGAAACAATTTGAAGTCCAGATTCTCATGGATTCTGCCAATTCCCTACTGGCAAAATCACCATTCGACGAATATCACTTCTTAGGCAAACCGAACTTTCAAACTGAATTAGTTCGATTACAAATCAAAGAATTCATTATAAGCACT
This sequence comes from Chitinophagales bacterium, assembly GCA_013001465.1. GTDB lineage: Bacteria > Bacteroidota > Bacteroidia > Chitinophagales > JABDMM01 > JABDMM01. Next base: position 44,027 of record JABDMM010000076.1, read on the forward strand.
GCAATAGCCGCGATATTGGTGACTATAGTTTTCAGTTTGATCTTTCGAAGGTTCATAGGAGTTATAATAGCTCTGGTTTCTGTATTACTTTGTATGATAGTATTCATGGGGTTTATTGGAGGTTTCAGGATTCCACTTGATATCATGAGTGCCCTTTATCCTATCCTGATGATCATTGTTGGAGTTTCCGATGTGGTTCATTTTTCAACCAAGTATGTTGAAGAGTTGGCAAAAGGAAAGAGCAGAAAAGATTCAATTAAGATCACGATCCGAGAGATCGGGATTGCAACATTTCTTACCTCATTCACTACTGCAATTGGATTTGCGACACTTCTCACATCGATGATAACTCCAATCAAGCGTTTTGGGATCGTAGCGGCGATCGGAGTTATTCTAGCTTATCTGGTTGTTATGGTTTTCACCACTTCCATTCTATGTCGGTTTAAGCTAGAACAGATCAATGCTCCAGTTCAACGCAAAGATATCTGGAAAGCTATCCTTGAATGGTTCTATCGATTAGGAATCGACTATAGAAACCGGTGCATTGCAGGGGTGCTGCTTGTGATCATTATATGCGCATGGGGCATCAGTAAGATCACCACTGATGTACATATCTACGACTCGCTTCCCAGAAATGAAAAGTTGACGACAGATTTTGCCTTTTTTGAAAAAGAACTGGCTGGTTTTAGACCTTTTGAGATCGCTGCCAAGGCTCAAGGTGATTACTCAATCACAGATTATGAAGTCATCCGTGAGATCGACAAGGTAGAATCCTATTTAAACAAATTTGAAGATAAGATCAATGGAATTCAATCGGTGACTACTGTCTACAAAAGCCTTAACCGTGCTTATAACGGTGACCAACGAGAATATTATGTACTTCCCGAAAAGAGATCTCAGTTCGATCGTTTTCAGAGGCAGATCGATAAACTGAAAATCGAAGAATTCGATGTTCTCGTAAGTAAAGACAAAAAATATGGCAGGCTGTCTGCTTCTATACTGGATATTGGTTCAGACACAATAAAAGTGTTGATGAATAAGATCGATAAGTATATAGCGGAGAATACAGATACCTCTATAGTTCAGTTTTTCCAAACAGGCACTGGTGTTATTGTAGATAAAAATCAGGAGTATGTAAGGAACAGTCTGATAAGCGGCATGTCAATTGCCTTTCTGGCGGTTAGTTTTATAATGGCATTACTTTTTCGGAATCTGAAAATGGTAGTGATCTCATTAATACCAAATCTTATACCACTATTCATATGCGGAGCTATTCTGGGTTTCAGCGGTATCGAACTCAATGCTCCTACTTCAATAATTTTTGCAATCTCGTTTGGGATCGCAGTAGATGATACGATTCATTTTTTGAGTAAATTCAAACTAGAAAGGGACAAAGGCATAGCAATAGAAGATGCACTCTATCTAACGTTTATGGAAACGGGAAAAGCAATAATGATAACGACGGTCATTCTTTTCTTCGGATTCCTTGTTTTATTATTCTCAAAGAACCCAGCGACATTTAATGTTGGACTTCTGATCTCTCTTACCTTATTTTCTGCCCTGATAGCAGATCTGATCGTGATTCCTATCATGATCCGCTTATGGATCAAAGAAAAGTGATCAAATCGTTCTACGTCTCTCTAACTCGGTCTGAATCAAAGACAACTCTCTTCCGATCTGACCTTCGACAGAACTATTCTCAGACGCCCGCCTGATCAAGTATGGAATGACATTTTTAACAGGACCGTAAGGCAGGTATTTATTCGCGTTATATCCCTGAGCAGCCAGATTATAGGTGATATGATCTCCCATTCCGTATAGTTGTGCCAACTGGATATGAGGATGGTTCTTTGGTATGTTATATTGTTCTACCAACAGTGTAAGTTCATAACAACTTTCTTCATTATGGGTGGCAACACAAATTTCAACCCGATCTATATGTTGGATGCAGATCTCGATAGCTTTGTTAAAATCCTTGTCGGTATTCGCTTTACTTTCCTGAATTGGCGATGGATACCCCAGTCTTTCAGCCCTGTTGCGCTCCTTTTCCATATAGGCACCGCGCACAAGCTTTAGCCCTAAATGGAATTTATCCTTTTCTGCCTGATCAATAATATTCTCTAAATATTCGATCTGATCCCATCTGTACATTTGCAAAGTGTCAAAGATGACTGCCTTCTCTTTGTTGTACTTTTTCATTGCGGATAGCACCCATTCATCGAGCACCTTCTGGATCCAGTATTCTTCAGCATCGATATATAAAATCGTATCACACTTTACCGCTTCTTCGCACAATGTTGTAAACCTTTCTTGCGCCCGTGTAACTTCCCGGTTTTCTTTAACGCTTAATTTTTTTCCAGCCTGAATCTTTTCAAGTAGTTCAGATCGTGCTATGCCGGTGATCTTTATACAAACGCCCCGTGCAAAGCTTTCAGATCTGCAAAATCTCAATGCATTCAGGTTTTCATTTAAAGAACGGTCGAAATCCTTTTCAGAATCCTCCCCTTCCACACCGTAATTTATGAGAGAACCTATCTTTTTATTTCCGAGTTGTTCGATCACACCTCTTGAATCCTCCAAAGTTTCTCCGCCCACGAAATGTTCAAACACAGTATGTTTAAAAATTGGAGCCAGAGGTAAGCCGATCTTCAATCCAAACTCTGTAAGAGCACTGCCTATCGTTACTAACTTCTTATTCTTAACAAGGTTAAAAAAGAAATGCTCTCTCTTTAACTCATGCATACTTTTATCTGCAAAAGCGACTTTAGTATCCTCGAATAATGTTACTGACTCTGACATACAGGAAAACTGAATTTCAATTGCGAATCTAAGTAATTTCAATACATAAACACCATGTAGTTTTTAGTGTTTATAACCTCCCTGTCTTAAAACTGCCAATCTCTTTATTTTCGAACGATGACAACTCTAATCTTTATTCTTTCTCTTGTCGCTACTTTTGGTGTTGGTCTCTTAATAAGTTGGCTTTTCGCAAAGAACAAGTATGTCAAAAGCCGAAGGAGTTTCATTTCTAATATTGCCAGTTTGAGTAATGAGAAGGAGAAACTGGAAATGATGGTAGGTCAGGCCAACAGAGAGCTTAAAGAAGAAAGGGATAAAGTTATTGAGCTGAATCAAAATGTCGCTTCTCTTGAAACCAGCAAAGATCACCTTATCGTTCAGCTTCAAACCCAGAAAAGCGATATTGAGAAACTGGAAAACAAGCTTGCAAAGGAATTCGAAAATCTTGCAAATCGAATTCTCGATGAGAAAAGTGAAAAGATGAGCAGGGTTCATGGAGAAACTCTAAAATCCATACTTACTCCACTAAAGGAAAGGATTCATGCTTTTGAGGAGAAAGTTGAAAGATCTCATAAAGACAATCTCGAGCGACACGCAGGAATGAAGCAAATGGTTTACGATCTGCGTGAATTAGGTATCAAAATGAGCGAAGATGCTCAGAATCTTACCAATGCTTTGAAAGGAAGTAGTAAGACTCAAGGTGCCTGGGGTGAAATGATACTCGAGAGGATTCTGGAAAGATCAGGCTTGGTTAAAGGGAGGGAATATTCTGTGCAGGAAAGCATCAGTATAGATGGAAAACGATTACGACCAGATGTGATCATTAACCTCCCGGATGAAAAGAAGATCGTTGTCGATTCTAAAGTCACCTTGAAGGCTTTTGAGAGATTTGCATCGGAGGAAGACCCTCTTGCGAAGCAACAACATTTAAAGAATCATGTTCAGTCTTTTAAGAATCACCTGAAAAATTTAGCCGGAAAAGAATATGACAAGCTATATGGTATTAATAGCCCTGATTTTGTGCTGATGTTTGTAGCGCTCGAACCGGCTTTTAATACTGCGATCCGTAATTTCCCTGACATCTATGATTACGCTTTTGAAAGGAATATTATAATTGTTGGACCCTCTACTTTACTCGCTACTTTGATGACTATTTCCAGCATCTGGAAACAAGAATATCAAAATGAAAATGTTCTTGAAATTGCACGAGAATCTGGTCTGCTTTATGACAAATTTGTTGGCTTCATTCAAGATCTGTCTGAAGTAGGTAAAAAGCTGGACGGATCCAGAAGATCTTTTGAGCGGGCGATGAATAAGCTTTCTTTAGGAACCGGGAACTTAGTCCGAAGAGCAGAAAAAATCAGGGAATTGGGTGCTAAAGCTAAAAAAGAGATTCCTACAAATCTTGTAAAGAAATCTAAGGAAGGTGAGCAATTAGAGATCAACTAAGATTCTGCCAGATCTCCCATGACAGATCTGCTTGTGTGTGTAGCATTTCAAGTCCATCCTTCACAGTAGCTCCTCTTATTTCACATTCTTCCATCAACTTCGTTGGAGTTGGATTGTAGTTAAGATCATAGACGATATGATCCTTATTGATATCCTCAAGATTCAAGTTTGGGATTTCTTTGACCAATGGATTCATTCCAAGTGGTGTTGTGTTTACAACAAGCTGGTACCTGTTAAGTACAATTTCACTGTAGGCAACTTCTTTGTTTACCGGAGTTCTTGATGCTACATCATACCGTTTATCCATTTTTTCCAAAGCATAAGCAATTGCTTTAGCTGCTCCCCCACTTCCCAATATCAATGCATTTGAGATTCTTTCAGTAAAAGGCAAAAGGGTTCTAGCAAAAGCTTCTGCATCGGTATTATTTCCATATAGTTTTTTGTTGTAGATGGAGATACAGTTTACTGCACCGATCCTTTCTGCAGCTTCATCCAAAAAATCAACATGCTCAATAACCGTTGTTTTGAATGGGATAGTCACATTCAAGCCACTTATCCCGGGGTTATCTGCGATCAGTTTTTTTATTTGAAGCACTTCTTTCAGCGGAAAAAGCACGTAAATCGCATCGTCAATATTTTCCTCTTCAAATTTTGCGCGAAAGTATTCTGGCGAAAAAGAGTGAGCAATGTTTTTCCCGATCAGTCCATAGACTTTCATACCGCCGGGTCTGGTTTGGAAGCTCCTAATCTATCTATCATAAGAACGATCAATACTCCACCGATGATCAGAAGAAAAGCAAAAAGGAGACTACTATCCAGGTGAGGTAAATAATGCTGATAACTTTCAATAATAAGTTCTCCACCATCTTTAGTAATGAATGAACCGGATTCATCCTTCAAGTAAACTGTTTCCTTCCATGGCCAGATAATATATAATGATCCCAGAACAAAGCCGGTAAGCAGTGCGACAGTGCCATCATGAAATTTCTTAAACAAAAATGCAAGAAGATGCGAGAATGCAACCAATCCAACCACACAACCTATCAGTAGTGGTATTAGTATTCCAATATCAAAATTGCTTACTGCGCGAAGTACTAAAAGGTAGTTTCCCATGATCAATAAAATATAGGATCCGGATAACCCTGGAAGGATCATACTGCAAACGGCAACGATCCCACAAACAAAAACATAGAAGGTTGAACTGTTTTCTGTAGCAGGATTTAGAAATCCAAGGCAGACTGCTATAAAAGTACCGATCGCGAGCATGCTCACACTTATAACTCCCCATTGCTTGATCATCTTTCCGACTAAAAGGACTGAAGCTAAAATAAGGCCAAAGAAGAATGCCATTGTGAGTATTTCATACTCGACAAATAAATATTCAAGAAGTTTTGCTAATGAAACGATGGCGACACCAACACCAGCGAATATCGCGATTAAGAAGTAAAGATTGACGTGCTCCCTGAAGTCTTTAAAATTACCACTAAATAGCATTTTAACTGCAGCGAAGTCAAACGATTTGATGGAGTTGATCAGCTTTTCATAAATACCCGTAATAAATGCGATCGTACCACCGGAAACACCAGGGATCACATTTGCAGCACCCATTGCGACACCCTTAAAAAACAGTGAGAAATAGGCCGAGGGTTTATTCATCTACTTCAGCTGAAATTCTTTCAGGACATTTTCATCGAGAAAATGATGGAAAGTATCACCACGGAGTCCAAGTCGGAGCGTTTCTAACGGTATAACATCCGAAGGTGCAATATTACCAAGGTTCACATTTGGTCCCAGTTTCTTGATAAAATAGACCTGTTGTGACTTGATCGGAGCTTCCCAAATAATATTCTCCTGCGGAATTTCATGAAGTATTTCATCAACAAGACCTAGCCTTGGGCTTCCACCTTCCATATAGATACCGGTAGTTCCCGATTCCCTTGCTTCAGCGATCACTTTCCAGGATCCGGCTTCAAGTTCATCCTTCATGAGCTTAACCCATTTGTACGGGGGAATAATATGTTCATTATCTTTTGAGCCAACTTCAGAAATCACCTTAGTAACCTTTGAAATTTCAGCAATGTAGTCCAATTTAACTTTATGCTCCATTTCTAAAGAACCGTCCGACACTTCTACTAAAGGCATTTCATACTTCTGAATGAGTTCCATATAATCGTAGAACTGATCTCTTGCAATAAACGCTTCGAAAAGTGTTCCTCCGAAATAAGTAGCTAAACCGGCAGATTTATATTTTTCGAGTTTTTCCCTAAGGTTGGGTAGAACATAAGCTGTACCAAACCCAAGTTTCACCATATCTACATAAGGCAAATTCACGGTTAGAAAATCATCTATTTCCCGAAGACTAAGGTTTTTATCCATTACCATAGTAAGCCCTACTTCTCTTGGCTTTACTGTCCTTTTGGGTAAATTGTTAAGCTTAAAATTCATGATCTAGTTTTTATAAAGGTCAATTACATTCCTGATATCAGGATCGTTTGCAAAGTTTGGGTTGATCTCAAAAATGATGTAATGCTCATCAAAGTTTTTGGCCAACCCTTGCTCTAAATTATAAAGCGCTTCTTTTTTTCTTCCGGAAACATAAAGAATTGCAGCCTTAAAGTAGGAAAATTCGCTATTGTTTTCAAACTGTTCTTCTCCTCTATCCAATGTTTCAATGCAATCTTCCAGCATCTCTGAGTCAAATTGAACGTTAGCCAGATTGATCCAGTTCTCTTTTCTTCCTGCTTCAAGTTTTATGAGCTGCTCATATATGTTGATAGCCTTCGTATAATCTTCTACTTGTGTGTACATGAATCCGAGTACTCGCATATAGTTTACATTCTTCTCTTTAAGGCTAATAGCTTTTTCCAGAGAAGCGATGGCTTTGTTATACCTGGCGTCTGTACCATAGTTATATCCAATTCTAAAGAAAGCTTCTGCAAAATGAGGGTCTATCTTCACTGCTTTCTTATAATAATATCTTGCCTTCTGATTCTCTCCTATCTTTTCATTACATACGGCGAGATTAAAGAAATTCTCTTTGCTGCCTTTAGAAAAGTGTACAGCATCCATATAAAATGGAATAGCGTCTCGATAGCGCTTCTGCTTAAACAACAAATCCCCGCAGTCGCTGTGTGAAGAGGCAAAAGTTTCGTCAATAGCGATCGCATATTTAAAAGATTCAACTGCATCATCAAACTTTTTCATCCCAATATAGGCGTGGGCAAGATTATACCAAGCGAGTAAATTATAAGGAACCCTGTCTATCAATTTGTGATGAAATGCTATGCTATGCTCATACTTTTCACAGATCTCGATAGCAAACCAAAGGCGGTTAAGTGCTTCTTCATCTGTTGGTCTTATGATCAATGCTTTTTCCAGATATTCGATAACAAGATCGTGTTTCTCCCAGTCTTCAAAAATATCTGCCATCTCAAGATAAAGGTCTGCCAATTCGTCCTTATCACAAAAATCAATAGCCAATTGAATACACTTTAAGGCTTCTCCGTGTTCAGATAGCGACAGGTAAGCATCTGCTTTCAATAATAACAATTGAATGTTGCTTGGATCCAGGATCTCGGCTTTTTCAAGAATCTCTACAGCATCAGCATATTCCTTCCTTTCTATATGGATCTCCGCTTTTTTGGAAAAGAATAGAGATGAAAACGGAAACAGTTCTAGCGCACTCTTAACCGCTATCATAGCGCGGTTTACATGTGCATTTTCCAGATAAAAATCGATAATCTGCTCAAGGGTGTTTTCATTAAAATATTGGGGAGAGTTGGCTTTTATCGATTCTTCATATTTGCTTATCAACTGCTTTAAGTCCTTGTCAGTCGATTCGTTGAAGTCATAATTTATCATTAAAGCAATTTATTTGTAATAGGCGAAAGAACCAAATGAGGTTCTGCCCTTCAAATGAGTGATCCAATTTCGTGCCAGTTGTAATCTTTTGTATACCAACACGTAAAGCAGATCACACTTTTAATTTGCTTGTGGAAAAGTATAATTTTTTCCAGCTACAAAGATACATATAAAACTTTTAATTAATTGAATGATATTCAAGTAGATTTCACTTGATTTTTTCTCAAATTTAGAGCATCTTAAGCTTGCTCACTTTGTCGATTATCGGTTATATTTTAGCAATGCAGAAACCGAATCAGATGTAATGTAAAATCCTATGATCTTAACTTTCGATAATAATGATTATAACTTGCCCGACTTCTTTATAGTCGGCGCTCCTAAATGTGGAACATCTGCTGTTGCCTCCTACCTTCGGGAACATCCTGATATATTTATGCCTTACCGAAAAGAGCTTCACCACTTTGCTACCGATCTATATAAAAGTGACAGTAGACAATTTGATAAATCATTTTTTTATTCATTTTTCGAAGAGGCCAAAAATGAACAGATCGTTGGGGATGCTTCCGTGTTTCATTTGTACTCTAAAACAGCTGCAATAAATATCAAGCAGTTCAACCCAGAGGCAAAGATACTCATGTTCCTGCGAAACCCAACGGATATGCTTTACTCCTATCATTCACAGTTGACATATAACGGGGACGAAAACTTGCCGGATTTCGAAGAAGCGATTAAAGCTGAAGAGGATAGAAAAAAAGGAATACGGATCCCTTCAGATGTGAAGTTCCCTTCCATGCTTTACTATAGCGATGTTGTTCGGTTTACTGAACAAATTAAAAGATACTACGATGTTTTCCCAAAAGAACAAATCAAGATCATCATATTCGATGATTTTAAATCGAATACAAATTCTGTTTATGCTGAAATCCTAAGATTCCTGAATGTCGACAATTCCTTCAATCCGGATTTTAAAGTGATAAACCCAAATAAAGTATCGCGATCTCCCATTCTACGCCGTATTTATGGAAAGAAACCTGCATTTATTGAGCAAATCGGACGACTTGTTCTTCCGTCTAAAAAATTAAGAAGAAAATTATTGCAGAAAGTTAAGTCGGCAAATACAAAGCATGTCGCAAGACCCAAGCTCCAGGCTGATACGAAAGCAGAGTTAATTCTTAAATTTAAACCTGAAGTTCAGAAACTTGAAGATCTCATAGAAAGAGATCTCAGTAGTTGGTATGAAATCAAAAACTAAATGAAGCAATACCATAAGGAAATATTGAAGTCAAACATTCGAAAGGGCAGATTGCTCAAATACATGCTTCGGGAATTCAAGGCTGTTACAACAAGTCTTCCGTCTCAGAAGAAGTGGATTTTCGTTTTAGGTTGTTACAATTCCGGGACTACTTTGCTCCATAAACTACTAGCTTCTTCAAGTGAAATCGCATCGCTACCGGGTGAGGGTCAGTTTTTAACTAATCAGTTTCTGGTTCCATCTCATGTTGGACTGAGCAGACTATGGATAAAAGAAATGGACAAATTCTATCTTGAAGCAAGCAACACTGGACCAAATGCAAGCAAAATAAAAAAGCAGTGGGCTTCATACATGAATCATCCAGCAAGAAATTTTTACATGGAAAAATCCCCAACGGATATTGCCCGTATAAAATGGTTTGAGAAACATTTCGATAAACCCTATTTCGTTGGAATTGTACGAAATGGCTTCGCTGTTGCAGAAGGAATAAGAAGAAAAGCTTCTTATCCCATAGATGAAGCGATCATGCAATGGAAGAAATCAAATGAGATCATGTTTAATGACTTGGAATCGGTACAGAATAAAATTATGATTTCATATGAGGAACTCACAAGCGACGCAAATGGCACAATGAATAAGGTTTTCGATTTTTTATCGTTACCGGAAGTTTCATACCAGGAATCATCAGAAATGGATATACATGGTGTAAAAAGTGGTATTGAAAACATGAATCATCTTTCGTTTAACAACATTTCAGAAGAGGATATTGCTGTTATTGAAAAACATGCAGGGGACCTTCTCACTAAACTTAAATATAGTAGAGACTAGTTGATAGTACAATACAGAAATAAAGCATATCGATTACCTGACTTTCTGATCGTTGGAGCAGCAAAGAGTGGAACAACTTCGCTCCATACCTATCTGAAAGAGCATCCATCTGTGTTCATGCCTGAAGATAAGGAGCCTTATTTTTTTAGCTTCTGGAAAGAAACACCTGATTTTCAAAGCCCGGATCATCTCAATGGAGTCATTACAGATATAGAAGAATATTCTTCATTGTTTTCCGAATGCAAAGATGAACAGATAATTGGAGATGCTTCACCATCCTATCTTTATACTTATGAAGAGTCTATAGAAAATATTAAAGAGATCTATGGAGATAAATTCAAAGACCTCAAGATCATTATAATCCTAAGAGAGCCGATAGCCAGAGCCTGGTCTCAATACATGCACTTTAAAAAATTCGATAACGAACCGCTTCATGCTAAAGATGCCTTCAACAAAGAATTGATTCGAAAGAGAATGGATCTTAACTGGAATATTTTCTATGACTACATCGGTTTTAGTAGCTACAGTAAAGGTGTTCATTCTTATCTAAACTCTTTTCCCAAGGTTCGGGTATATCTCTTCGATCAATTGAAAGATGATTCAGAATCATTGCTGAAGAATATTCTAAGATTTCTGGAGGTTAGCGATAACATAACTGCGATCTCGATCGACAAGAAACATAATATATCGGGAAGTCCAAAGAACAGGTTCGGTGAAGCCATATGGAAGCTTATGTTTCAGAAAAATCCGATCAAAAGCTTAGCTTCGAAAGTGATGCCAAAGAAAATCAAGAAACAGGTGTTCTCATATGTCTCTCCCAAAATACTGGCCAAGGAAACAATACCGGATGATATTAAGGAAAATCTAAAAAATGTCTTTACGGAAGACATCAATAAGCTTGAAAAAGAAATAGACCAAGACCTTTCAAAATGGAAATCATAAAATGAGTGGCAATCCGAAGATCTTTTCTTTTGTAATTATATCTTTCAATAGACCTCAGGAAACTATTGAAGTTGTACAAAACATATTGGAAATCGAGAACGTCGATGGTTTCTCTAAAGAAATATTAGTGATCAATAATGGATCGGAGAAATCTTACGGTTCTTTTGAAGCCTACCTTGATAATCTCAATCATGAAGACAGACAAAAGGTGATCTATATAGATCACCCTGAAAACACCGGTGTTGCAGGTGGAAGAAACATTGGGATCAAGAAAGCGACCGGAAACTATCTTTTCTTTATCGATGACGATGCCGAATTCGAAGAGAACTTTGTACTTCCATTCACTTTGGAAAAGTTCAAAGAATACGAGAAAGACAATGTTAAACTGATCGGTTTTGTAGTTAAAAACTATTATGACGGGTCGCTCGATTTGCCCGTTAAAGATAAATCCAAAGCCCGGGAAAAGGAGTTTCTGAACAACTTGTTCTGGGGTGGAGCTCATGTCATCAAAAAAGAAGTTTTCGATGATGTTGGTCTTTATACTGATGAATTTTTCTATGGCATGGAAGAATATGACCTGGCATATAAAACTTTGGACGCCGGTTATCGAATTCTTTTCACTTCTTCGATCAATGTACTGCATAAAGTTTCACCGGAAGGTAGAGAACCAGAGCGGACTAAATTCCGCAGAATGCTTGAAAACAAAGTCCTCGTAGCCTATAAATATTTACCAAAAAGATATGTTTTAAGTCATTTATTTATGTGGAGCTTCTTTTATCTTTATAAATCGAAAGGACATATCACAGGATTCATTAAAATATTTACCTCTTTAAAAGAAAGAAGCAAGAATACTGAAAGGAATGTGATCTCGAAGGAAACGATAAAATATATTCGATCAGTTAAAGGACGTCTTTGGTATTAGTATCAATTAATATTCATTCCATCTAGTTTCATTCTCTTGAAATAGCTGTTCATTAGGAAACCTTTTATATTTTTGAAATATAAATCCTCCTAAAAGTGAAGAAACAAAATATTCTGGTGACCGGAGCTAACGGACAAATTGGCTCTGATCTTATTCCTGAACTTAAAAAGATCTATGGTGATTCGCATGTAATTGCAACCGACATTTCTGAAAAACCGAACGCCGAAACACCTTTTGAGGTTCTTGATGTACTTGACGCCAAGGCGATCAATTCGGTTTTCAAAAAGTATCAGATAACTCAAGTTTATCACCTTGCCTCACTTTTATCTGCAAAAAGCGAACTCAATCCACGACATGCATGGAATGTGAATATCAATGGCTTATTCAACATCATGGATAATTGTGTAGAAAATAAAATTTCAAAACTCTTCTGGCCCAGTTCTATTGCAGTTTTCGGACCAAATAGTCCTAAGATCGATACTCCTCAATTTACTACAATGGATCCCGACACAGTGTATGGAATAAGCAAACTTGCCGGTGAAAGATGGTGTCATCATTATCATTTCTCAAAATCACTCGATGTTCGTTCGTTACGGTACCCGGGTGTTATCAGCTATAAGCATGAGCCTGGTGGAGGTACGACCGACTATGCTGTAGATATCTATTTCAAAGCTGTACAAGAAGGTAGATATGAATGTTATTTAACCGAAGACACTATCCTTCCTATGATGTATATTCCTGATGCTATAAAAGCAACTATACAATTAATGGAATCCCCTTCCCATTCACTCGGGCTTAGATCCGGTTATAATATTGCAGGAATGAGCTTTGCTCCCGAAGACCTTGCAAAAGAGATATTGAATTATATTCCTGATTTCAAGGTGATTTACAGGCCGGATTTCAGACAACGGTTAGCTGATACCTGGCCGGAATCTGTTAACGATCAGTTTGCTAAGGCTGACTGGAACTGGCAACCGGAGTATGATATTAAAAGCATGACGGAAGACATGATCAAAAATGTAAGGATGCTTACTCCTGTATAGTATTTCTCAACTTTGATATCTCATAAAAAATAATTCCTGCTGCTACAGAAACATTCAAGCTTTCCATTTTACCGCTCATCGGTATGCTCAACTGGTAATCACTTACTTTTAACAACTTGACATCAACACCCCGATCTTCAGACCCTAGAATTATCATTATCGGTTTGTCTTTAAACTGAAGATCTCCCATAGGTTTTCCATTCATATCACTGGCGATAACCTCAATACCGTGAAGTTTTACTTGTTTTATCGTATTGACGAGGTTTGAAGATCTGCATACATGGATCTTCTCCAAAGCGCCTGCTGATGATTTTACAGCGAACTCGTTTATATCAGCACCTTCTGTTTTTGGGATCACAAGAGCATCTACGCCAAAGGCAACTGCCGATCTGGCTATTGCTCCAAGGTTTCTCACGTCTGTCACCCGATCTAACATACAGAGAAATGGAACTTCACCTTTTTCAATCTTAAAGGAGATGACATCTTCAACATCATAATATTGGATCAATGAAGTTATCGCAAGTATTCCTTGATGATTCAAGGATTGCATCTTCTGTTTTGGACCCAGGATCCGATTGATCTTCTCGGGAGGGACAAATTGTAAAGGGATCCCTTCTCTTTTACATCCCTCATAGATATCGGACAGGCCTTTACCTTTTTTATCCTTTTGGATAAATATTTTATCTATCGAAACACCTGCATCGATGGCTTCCAACACAGGGTTTTTACCCGCTATAATTCGGGAGTTTTTCATTTCAATTATCCTATACCCGGAAATTGCTGCCTGTACTGCTGCATTAGATCCGCTATTATCGTTGGCTTACCTTCAGGTGTATCATATATATTCGCTACCCGATCAAGCTCTCTCAGCATTGCATAATTGGACTGCAATCTTTGGATCTCAAGTGATAATTCACTTTGATCGAGCTTACTTAAGTAAATGAAATTCTCATCAGCCACATCGGCAAGAGTTTCTATAAACTCTCTTGCACGCTCTTTATTACCAACTCTATAATAAATCTCAGGAATCCCTGAGTTATATATGTTGAATGGGATCCTCTCTTTCGGCAACGCTTCAATGCATCTGTCCAAAGCTGCGATCGCCATTTCATTCTTTCCTTCAGCTGCACATGCATTCGCCAGACGGATGAAGTTATTCCGCATATTCATAGCCATTCTGGAAATATTTTCATCGATATGAACATGATGGTTTAAATCATCGATTTTACCCCAAGAAAATTCATTCATCATATTATCGTACATAACATCAGTATATACAGGGCAATTCGGAGCTTGACCACTTGGATTTATAACCGGTACGATCCTGTATGCCAGACCCTCCAACTGAAAATATTTCTGCAGGCCTAAGTATGCGTCCGGACTTACAGAGACAGCAAAGTATATCGGTCTGTCCTGAAGGTTGTTTGCAAGAATATCCAGTGTTATCAGATCGTTCTTTAATAAATTATTCTTTCCTCCTTTCAGACTCCATTGGACAGCATCCTGGATCAGTGAAAAATCTTCTCGTTGGACCCACTCTTCTTGCATCACTTTCTGTTTATCTATAGTTACTTTAAAGTTCTTGGTGGGTAAGTAGTTGTCCAGTGACCTTCCAACAGTAACCTTGTTCTTGCGATCCTCACTCGCTATAAAACTCATGATATCCTTGAGCTCATATGTTTTGGTATGATCTATGTTTTTATTCTTTGTAAACTGAATAATATTCCTTTTGCTCGCAATCACCTGATCCTGATCAAAGGTTAGCTTAATTGGCTCACCGTCATTCATTTTATATCTCAGCTGATCGATATACCAGTCAACACCAAGTAATGATAAGTTTACGATCCTGATATCAGTACGAATACCTTCTACTTCCTGAGCATACCACAACGGATAAGTATCATTATCTCCTTGAGTGAACAGGATCGCGTTAGGGGCACAAGATTCGAGGTAGTTATTAGCGAAATCTCTGGCAATAAATCTAGGTGATCTATCATGATCGTCCCAGCCCTGGGAACCCATGAGTATCGGTGCTATTACTCCAAGTCCAATAGCTAAACCGGCTCCTGCCATCGAAGGCATGTGCTTTTTGAAAAATTCAAACATCGCAAGAACCGCGAATCCTATCCAGATCGTATAAGCATAGAACGAGCCCGCTAATACGTAGTCCCTTTCTCTGGGTTCGATAGGCGGTTGATTATGGTAAACCAGCTGAAGGATACCGGTAACAAGAAACAATAACATAACGATCGCAAAACCACGCTTACTTTTCTGAACCTGATAAACCATTCCGATCAATCCAAGTATGAAGGGGATCATGAAAAACTTGTTGGTGGCGTCGTTATTCTTTCTATCACGAGGTAAGTTATCCTGTTTTAAAACAGGGTTACCACCAAATGTAATATTGTCATCTATAAATTTAATACCCGAGATCCAACCACCGTCGTCGTTATAATAGGCTCCCTGGAAGTCATTCTGCCTGCCAGAAAAATTCCACATGAAATAACGCACATACATATAACCTAACTGGTAATTAATAAAGAAAGCTACATTATCCTTAAATGAAATATCATCACGAATCGAATATCTTCCAGGGTTCTCCTGATTCATTGTGTTTACATAATTCTGAGCTTGCTGGAACTGATTATTCTTATATCTTTTGACAATAGCATTGTTCCTTCCACGATCGATCACGTTATAATCGGGTTCTATGATCCTGCGATAAGCTCTCGTGTGCCGTTGTTCCTGCCAAAATCCTAGTCTGGGGAATGGCATTACAACATCATCTTTCCATACATATTCTTTCGTAATATCTACTACTTCATATTTATCGCCAACTCTTGCATATTTTTTCTTTTTATCTACGACTTCAGAGATGTCATATCTACTTGGTTCTGCAATATAAATTGGACCTTTGGTCAATGGTCGATCTCCATACTGCTCACGATTTAAGTATGATTGTAAACTGAAGGGATCCGTAGGTTTGTTCATATTGATCGGCGGGTTGGCTGCAGATCTGATAGGTACCATAGTGTAGGAACTGAAACCAATAATGATATATATCATAGCCATCACCACGGTATTCCACGTCGGTTTCCCTTTTTTATGGGTGAACCAAGCTGCAGCTGTTAATCCAATAATTATAAGGATCATTGTTACAACGACTCCCGAATAAAACGGCAAATTCATTCCGTTAACAAACCAAAGTTCGAAAGTTGAAGCTAGTCCGGCAATACCGGAGATGATCACTTTCATAATAACGCCGATGAAAGCGAAAGATATCACCTGAGAAACAAAGAAACCCCAGGCAGAAGGTTTGAAATGTTTAAAATAGATAACTGCGCCTGCAATTGGTAAAACGAGTAATGAAAGCAGGTGAACACCGGTTGAAAGACCGATCACAAATCCGATAAGAATTAACCACTTGTCTGCATATTCATCATCGGAAGCTTCCCATCGAAGAATTGCCCATAAGACAAACGCCATTAATCCAATTGACATTGCATAAACCTCACCTTCTGCGGCTGAAAACCAAAGGGAATCCAGAAAAGTACAAGCCATTGCTCCTACAAAACCGGCTCCTAGAATTGCAACCATTTTTGGTTTCGAATAATCCTTATCCTCGAAAAAGAAACGGGTTGCCAAAAGCGTAAACGACCAAAACAAGAACAGAACCGCAAAAGCGGTGGACAAGGCGGACATAAAGTTGATCGTCACCGGTACCATCTCAACATCACCAAAAGCAAAGAAGGTAAACACTCTACCTAACATTAGGAAAAATGGTGCTCCAGGAGGGTGTACCACTTCGAGCTTATAGGCTCCAGCAATAAACTCACCACAATCCCAGAAACTGGTGTTAGATTCCATTGTTGACGAGTAGACGAAAAGAGCAATTGCAAATACAATCCACCCAACAATGTTGTTTAACTTTTTAAATTGATCCATAGATATATTTTTGACGAAATCGAGGCCGCAAAGTTATAAAAATTGGCCACAATCTTAGGTTAAAAAACGTTAAGCACAAGCTATTCCTTCAATTTCTTATTCAGCATTTTACGAAAAAGTTTTTCCTTCCATCTATCCGGCAATTTTCCAAACCATCTCAGCTTCTTGTCTATATTAACTTTATAAATGTTCGCCGGATCTGCAGTTTCAAATATTTGACGAACTTTAACTGCGATATCTTTAGGATCTGATGGATCAGGAGCCAACTCATTTGTAAGCTCTGGAATCAAGTCCAGATATTTCTTGAATATTGAATTCTCGCTTCCATTTACCGGATTTTTAGAATCCTCGAATAAGGAAGTTTGATGCGCTCCTGGTCTGATAATAATGAGATCGTGTCCCAATAATTTTAGTTCTTGCCTGATAACATTGCATAATCCTTCAAGGCAATACTTCGAATATGCATAAAGGCCAAAAGGCGACAAAAGATCAACCGACTCGCTGCTGATGACAACAATTTTGGAAGATGGTGCCAGCAGAGGTAGAAAGATCTGGATCACTCTTTGTAACCCTAAGGCGTTTACATTTAAAATGTTGTGTAAACGGCTATCATCACACTCGACGAAAGGAAACATATCAAAAACGCCGGCAGAATATACAATTCCATGAATTTTATCTCCAGCCTGTTTCATTTTATTACTGAGGTCCTGGATCTGGGAAACCCTTGTCACATCCATTTTCACCGTTTTAACTTTTACTTTTTGAAGTGTACTTAGCTCTTCTTGAATATCTGTTGCTATGATCCTATAGCCCCTATTCCAAAGCTCTTCAGCGATGGATCTTCCGATTCCTCCGCCTGCACCTGTAATTAGAATTTGCTTTTCCACTTAGCAAATCTAAATGATTTTAGATTTGAGGATGAAACTCCAGGATTAGTGTTTACGAAAAGATCGCTAAAGCTGAAATTTACATTTGTTTATCTCCAATTGAATCTATAGTTTTGCATTCTTCTGTTTGGCCCATGGTGTAACTGGCAACACGTTTGATTTTGGTTCAAAAGAGTCCAGGTTCGAGCCCTGGTGGGCCAACAGCTTTTTTTTCTTCTGCCGCTCGAGCTGTTATTCTAATGATTATTCCTCAAAATATGGATTACAGATTTATAGCTTCTGTAATTCATATATTCAGATTGAATTCCCTATCTTTGCAGTCCATTTTTCAGACCTGATTTTATGCTAGTTGCAGATGTAAAATTATTTAGTGGTAGTTCTTCCAAATATTTATCGGAAGGTATTGCTGATTACTACGGACAACCGCTCGGTAATCTTAAAGTACAGAAGTTTGCGGACGGTGAGTTTCAGCCGATTATCATTGAATCTGTTCGAGGAACTTTTGTGTTTATAATTCAATCAACGATAGCTCCTTCGGATAATTTAATGGAGTTGCTAATGCTGATCGATGCTGCGAAACGAGCTTCCGCTACCTATATAACCGCAGTAATTCCTTATTACGGATATGCGCGTCAAGACAGAAAAGACCAACCAAGAGTAGCTATCGCTTCTAAGTTGGTTGCAAACCTTCTCGTCGCCTCGGGTGCCGACAGAGTCATGACTATGGATCTTCATGCTGATCAGATCCAGGGATTTTTCGATATTCCTGTAGATCACTTACATAGCTCTGCGATATTTATCCCTTATCTGGAAAACAAGTCTTTTGAAAATCTCACTTTTGCTTCTCCTGATGTTGGAAGTACTAAAAGAGCAAGAGCATATGCGAAATACTTCAATGCAGGACTTGTTATTTGTGATAAATACAGAGAGAAAGCAAATGAAGTTGCTGAAATGAATGTGATCGGAAATGTTGAAGGACAGGATGTAGTTCTTGTCGATGATATTGTGGACACTGCAAATACCTTATGCAACGCCGCAAATAAGATCATGGAAAAAGGTGCGAAAAGCGTTACTGCAGTTTGTACACACGCTGTTCTTTCCGGCAGTGCACTTGAAAATATTGAAAAATCTATGCTATCAGAATTGGTAGTTACAAATACGATCCCTTTAAAAAAGGAATCCAGCAAGATTAAAGTACTCTCGGTTGCTAAGTTATTCGCAAAAGCGATCAGGCATACGCACGAGTATAAATCGATTAACTCATTATTTATTGGTTCACAAGTTTTTTAAAAAGATAAAAGATGAATAGTATTCAGCTGAAAGGAAATAAAAGATCAGCAACCGGAAAAAAAGCATCTACTCATGCAAGAAGAGCTGATATGGTTCCTTGCGTATTGTATGGTGGTGAAAATGTTGTAGAGTTTGAATCAGAATACAATGCATTCAGGCATCTCATTTATACAGATAAGTTCTACCGAGTGGAATTAGAAATAGAAGGGAATAAGTACGAAGCTATGGTAAAGGATGTTCAGTTTGATCCTATTACCGATAAGATAGTACATGTCGACTTTCAGGAACTTTCGGGTGATCGTGTTGTCAAAGCCGAGATTCCTGTAAAGCTCACAGGATTTTCTGCAGGAGTTCAGGAAGGTGGTAAACTTATGTTGAAAATGAGAAAACTCGCTTTAAAAGCATACCCACAAGATATTCCGGATGATATTACACTTGATGTAACCGACCTTGAGCTCGGAAAATCGATCAGAGTTAGAGACATTTCAGTTCCTAATTGCCAGATCATGAATTCAGCAGGCAACCCGGTTGCATCCGTTGTTATTCCTAGAGTTCTTAAAGCTGAGCCTGGAGAAATTGGGGCTGATGGACAAATTGTACCGGAAGAAGGTGCAGCTATTGGAGAAGGTGAAGGCGATGGTGATGGAGGTGAGGCTAAAGAAGGAGGAGAAGGATAATCTGATCTTTCGTGAAATATCTAATTGCAGGTTTAGGAAATATAGGAGAGGAAT
Source organism: Chitinophagales bacterium (assembly GCA_013001465.1). Classification (GTDB taxonomy): domain Bacteria; phylum Bacteroidota; class Bacteroidia; order Chitinophagales; family JABDMM01; genus JABDMM01. Next base: position 63,976 of record JABDMM010000076.1, read on the forward strand.
ATATGCATACCCGACATAATATTGGGTTTGACATCTTAGATACACTCGCAGAAAATGAAGGCGTTCAATTCAAAGTTGAACGCCTTGCTTTTTATACCAAATTCAACTACAAAGGAAGGCAGTTACATTTGATAAAGCCTACCACTTATATGAACCGCAGCGGAAGAGCTGTCAAATACTGGTTGAATAAACTCGATATCAATATCTCAAATCTTCTCGTCATCAATGATGATATTTCATTACCTTTTAACAAGGTTAGGCTTAAAGCCAAAGGGTCTGATGGTGGACATAATGGTTTGAAAGATATTCAGTACGAACTCGATACCAACGAATATGCAAGACTTCGATTCGGTATCGGAAATGAGTTTGGGAAAGGACAGCAAGTTCATTATGTGCTCGGTAGATGGACTGACCCAGAGTGGTCTGAAATCGCTCCTGGAATAGATAAATCAATCGATATCATTAAAAGTTTCTGTTTTTCGGGAGTAGAGAGAACTATGAATTTTTACAACTGATGAAAATAATATGTATCGGTCGAAACTATGTTGAACATGCGAAGGAGCTCAATAATGAGATACCGGATGAGCCTGTGGTCTTCATAAAACCATCTACTTCTTTACTTGTCAATAACAAACACTTCTACCATCCCGAATTCAGCAAGGATATTCATTATGAAGCTGAAGTGGTTTTGAAGATCTGTAAGAATGGACGGCACGTGCATCCGGATTTTGCCAGATCTTATTTCAAAGAGATCACTATTGGAATTGATCTTACGGCGAGAGACCTTCAGCAAAAATTAAAAGCAAAGGGATTGCCCTGGGAGAAAGCCAAAGCCTTCGATCATGCTGCCGTTATTGGGAAATTTATTAAAGCAAATGCATTGCAGGATGATAACATTACATTTCAGTTAAAAAAGAATGGAAAATTAGTACAGGATGGAAATACAGGTAATATGATGTTCTCTTTTGTGGATATCATTTGTCATGTATCAAAATATTTTAAACTTCAGGTAGGTGACTTTATCTTTACAGGTACACCAGCGGGTGTTGGCAGGATCGAAATAGGAGATCTCCTCACAGGTAGTGTTGAAGGAAAGGATTTGCTACGTTGTGAAATCAGATAAAATATTTATATTAAGAAAGCAAAAGAAGATATATGGAGGCTGATGCGACATTAGATCAAAAGGATACTGAAGTATTGTTAAATGCTTATAGGTTGATGTGCGAAGCCAGAGCGTTGGCAGATATCTATGAAAATAATAAAGGTGTTTGCAGTAAATATGTACATGCAACTTCTAAAGGGCATGAGGCTATTCAGCTTGCTACCGCTTTTCAGCTCAAAGAACAGGATTTTGTATTTCCCTATTATCGCGACGATTCTATTCTTCTCGGCATTGGATACAGACCCTATGAGTTGATGCTTCAATTATTCGCTAAAAAAGCAGATCCATTTTCTGGAGGAAGAACATACTATTGCCATCCTTCTTCTATAAGAGAAAACATGCCTAAAATACCACATCAGAGCTCAGCTACTGGTATGCAGGCGATTCCAGCAACCGGCCTTGCACATGGGATACAGTATTTGGAAAGTCAGAATCTGCTCGACAGCGAAGATGGGAACGCTCCCGTTGTTATTTGTAGTCTTGGCGATGGTTCTGTTACTGAAGGTGAAGTAGCTGAGGCTTTCCAGATGGCGGTACTGAAGAAATTACCAATAATCTACCTTGTCCAGGATAATGAATGGGATATATCAGCGCACTCTAAAGAAATTCGTGCAATGGATGCTGATGAATATGCGAAAGGGTTCAAAGGTCTGAGAGTTCGTTCTATCGATGGTACAGATTTCCCTACTTGTTATGAAGTTATGAAAGAAACTGTTGCTAAAGTTCGCTTCGACCGGAAACCATACATGATCCATGCTAAAATTCCATTGTTGAACCACCATACCTCAGGTGTTCGAATGGAATGGTATAGAAGTCAGGAAGATATTGACGCTCATTTCAGCCGTGATCCACTTCCTAAACTGAGAAATCAACTTCTCGAAGGAGGAATTGATGAAAAAACATTAACAGGAATCGAAAAAGATGCCGAGGCTGCTATTAAGTCGGACTACGACTTTGCGCTGGGAAATGAAGATCCACAGCCAGAAGATTTGATGACCCATATATTTGCACCAACTCCTGTCGTTGAAGAGAAAGGGATAAGAGAACCAGACGGTGGAGAAAAGGTGGTGATGGTAGATGCAGCATTACACGCAGTTGATGAGATCATGAAAAAACATCCTGAAAGCTTGTTGTACGGGCAAGATGTTGGCGGTGAACTAGGCGGTGTATTTAGAGAGGCTGCATTGCTAGCAAAAAGGTATGGTGACGAAAGAGTTTTTAATACCCCTATCCAGGAAGCTTATATCGTTGGAAGTACGGTTGGCATGTCTGCGGCAGGAGCAAGACCCATAGTGGAAGTACAATTTGCAGATTATATCTGGCCAGGATTAAATCAACTTTTTACTGAAGTGAGTCGCTCATATTACCTCACTGATGGTAAGTGGCCGGTGCAATGTGTGATACGGGTCCCTATCGGTGCTTATGGTAGTGGTGGACCATACCATTCTACCAGTATTGAAAGTGTGTTGCTACAGATCAGAGGAATTAAAGTCGTCTACCCATCAAACGCTGCAGATTTAAAGGGTCTGATGAAGAGTGCATATTATGATCCAAATCCGGTGGTTGTTTTAGAACATAAAGGACTTTACTGGTCAAAAGTCAAAGGTACCGAAGATGCAAAAACCATCGAACCCGACGAAAACTACATAATCCCAATCGGTAAAGCGAGAATTGCCCAATTTGCAGATGCAGAGAATATCAATAATGGCGATTCCTTGCTGATCATAACTTATGGGATGGGAGTGCATTGGGCTAAGAATTCGAGTAAGGATGTTTCTGCGCATGTTGAGATCCTTGACCTTAGAAGTTTAAACCCTATCGATATTGATATGATAATGGATCGTGTGAAAACACATAATAAGTGCCTGATCATTACAGAAGAACCGATCGATCATTCATTTGCTCAGGCTTTAGCAGGAAAGATAAGCAGCGAGTGTTTTGAGCAACTGGATGCTCCTGTCGATGTGATAGGTTCCAAAACTACTCCAGCAATTCCTTTGAACGAAATCCTGGAAAAAACGTACTTACCAAACATTGATGAAGTTCAAAGTAGAATTAAGACGCTTTTGAGTTATTGATAATTGTTAACTTTGGACGCTTTTAAAAAAATTAAATAAACGATATTAATGCCCTATCTATTTACATCTGAATCAGTTTCAGAAGGCCACCCGGATAAAATTGCCGATCAGATCTCTGATGCCATTCTAGACCATTTTCTATGCATGGACCCCGATGCAAAAGTCGCTTGCGAAACATTAGTTACCACCGGGCTTACCGTTTTAAGTGGGGAAATTCGCTCGGAACAATATATCGATGTCCAGGAAATAGCAAGGGATGTCATCAAAAGAATCGGTTATACCAAATCAGATTATAAGTTTGATGCCGAATCTTGTGGAATCATCTCAGCGCTGCACGAGCAATCTGATCATATACATCAGGGTGTTGCGAAAGCGGATCAAGGTGCAGGAGATCAAGGTATGATGTTCGGATATGCTACGAATGAAACGGAAGATTATATGCCTCTCGGTATCGATCTCTCACATAGAATACTTAAAGAACTTGCCACAGTTAGAAAAGCGGGTAAGAAAATGAAATACCTGAGACCAGATTCAAAATCTCAGGTTACTATAAAATATGGCGATGATAATAAGCCTATCAAAGTAGACTCCATCGTTGTATCTACTCAACATGATGAGTTCGATACAGATAGGAAAATGCTGAAACAGATCGCTGATGACATTAAAAATATTATTATCCCCAGGGTAATGAAAAAACTTTCTGCAAGGGAAAGAAAACTCTTTAATGAGAATATCAAATATCATATAAATCCTACCGGGAAATTTGTTATCGGTGGACCTCATGGCGATACAGGATTAACCGGTCGCAAGATCATTGTTGATACCTATGGTGGTAAAGGGGCACATGGAGGTGGAGCTTTTTCAGGCAAAGATTCTTCCAAAGTCGACAGGTCTGCAGCTTACGCCACAAGACATATTGCCAAAAATATGGTTGCAGCAGGAATTTGCGATGAAGTGCTCGTTCAGGTTGCATACGCAATTGGAGTAGCCAAGCCAATGGGTCTTTATGTAAATACCTATGGAACGGCTAAGGTTAGCATGAATGACGGACAAATAGCAAGTAAAATTTCCAAGATTTTTGAAATGAAACCGGGTCAGATCATTAAGCGTCTTAAGCTTAAACAGCCTATGTTCTTTGAAACTGCAGCATACGGACACATGGGGAGGAAAAATGAGAAGATCAAAAAGACCTTTAAAGTCAACGGCAAAGAGAAGAAAGTAAACGTTGAGCTTTTCACATGGGAAAAACTGGATTACGTTGCTAAACTGAAAAAAGAATTTAAATTAAAATAATAATATATTTTTATTATTCATATTTTAGCTGTATATTCGTGAACCTTAATACCAAGATACCTATGTCAGGCTTCACGTTCCGTTGAAGCCTGTTTTTTTTATATGTGCGGAAGATTTTCCATAACAAAAGAGGAAGAAGAATTAGAAAAGAGATTTGCAGCTCGTTTCTATTCTGAGGTTCTCGAGAAAAGGTACAACATCGCACCTTCACAGGAATCTGCTGTGATCACTAATAAAGAACCTAATTCAATACAACTTTTTAGATGGGGGCTCGTGCCATTTTGGGCGAAAGACGTCAAAATAGGATATAAGATGATCAACGCACGTTCGGAAACAATAGCAGAAAAGCCTGCTTTCAAATATGCTTTCGAAAAGCGACGTTGTCTTGTGATAGCTGACGGATTTTATGAATGGCAGAAAAAAGGGAAGATCAAGATCCCTCATCGAATCATGATCGGAGATTCCGAGCTTGTCGCATTTGCTGGTTTGTGGGAAAACTGGAAAGACGAAAAGGGGGATTGGCTGCAATCGTTCACTATTATTACAACAGATGCAGTTCCTCGTATTCATCACCTCCACGATAGGATGCCCGTCATACTTAGAAGAGAAGACGAAAAGAAATGGATCGAAGAAGAACTCGACGCCGAAGAGGCTAAAAATATTCTCCAGAGACCACAAACAGACCTTAACTTTTATCCTGTTTCTCCACTAGTAAATTCCCCCGCAAACGATGTCGCTGAGATTCTTGAACGAGTAGAGCCACCAGGAGAGCCAGGGGAGTTGTTTTAATTTAGCTCATTTAAATGAAAAAATGACTGGGTTTTAGTTGGGATCTTAGGTTGATTTTCTGGAGTATGCTGCTTAGATTCAGAAACCTTCAATGCGATAAAATATGCAGCTGCTAATGTTATCAGCAGCAAGATAGTATTGACAACAGCAATCTTCTTAATATGCTTGCTCAAAAGTATTCCTAAAATGATCGCAAGAACAAATCCTATAATGCCATACAATAAGACAGAAGCGCCTCCGGCAAGGCCCTGATCTTTCATTAGCATTCCTGATAGCTTCATCGTTGCTAACGCAATATTGACTGAAAGAAGTGCAACAAAAATAAATCTTCCCATTTCAATGATCATTTATTATCAATATATTTTGAAACAGACGAAGGTTATTTGCAGTCTTCAATTCGGCTATATAGATACCATCCATTAAGTCAAGAATAACATCTCTATTAGCGGAAGTAATTTCAGTTTGAAACACCAACTGTCCCAGTAAATCATAGATAAATACTTCAGCATTTACCTCGGATCTGTTATACAGCCTTCCATTCGACGGGTTTGGATAGAATAAGAACCTGGAATTGAGATTCTCTTTAATACCACTTATTTCATCAGGCCAGCCTAGTTTGCTTAAAATCTCCAAAGTGATCCCACCAGGAAAGTGCTCTACTTCGGAAGTGCTAAGAAATGGCGTCATCAAGCTGTTAGAATCGCTCGCAGGAAAGCTTTGTTCATCGAGATGCGAAATACTACTTCCCAAAGCAAAGTTTACCGGTGCGTAGATCTTTGGTGGGGTAATGTTTGAAAAAAGATCTCCACCTCTGATCACCACGTCATTCCCTGTAAATGCCGCTTCAAGAGCTGTTCCCGGATTGGGAAAAAGTGTAGTATCCACCAGAGAATCCGAATTTGCCTCCCATAAATAAACATCATAGATCGAAGGTTTCCCTTCCAGATCTGGAAATGGAAATGAAGGTGAGATCGGAGCAAAATCCGCAGCTGTTAACTCACCAAAAGAGCCTTGATTTACATCGACCTTAGCCAGAGAAACGAAGCCAAGACCATGACAGATCTCATGAAGCAATAACGATACAAAGTCATAAACGCCAGCGGGTGGATTCCCATCGGTACCAAAGTACATATTGAAAAAGCTATTGATGAAAATTTCCATATCCAGCTCTCCCGGATTTAACTCAGTTCCTGTTATTGCATTGGCTAATGCGTAAGGGTACCAAACATCGGCAACAGGTGTACCCGGAAAATTTTTCACTCCATTTGGAAAAGTAATGCCTAGTGGACCAGCAGAACTTAAGCTTTGATAATTGATCCTGACCTTGATCGGGACTGCAGAGTTTAAATATTGAGACCAGATATTAGTGGTGTACTCAATTGCTGAATCGATCGCAGCATTGGTGCCATTAGAGGTTATGTTGAATGTGGCTGTTTGAGAAAACAAGGACAATGAAAATGAAACAGCCAACCATATAGTTAATAATTTTCGCATAGGTCAAATATAGCGAATGATCAATTCGCTTTGAATGTCAAGAAGTCTTCTGAAAATTATTTATCAACTATGGTCAAAAGCAAACTGACCACCTATGATAAATATCAAACCAATGGGCATTAATACTGAAAGATTGAATATTGTGATATCATAAAAAGGAAGAAATCCCATAGAAGCCCAAAGCAATGTTCCTTGTAAAAAGAGATAAAGCTCGGATGAAACAATACCAGATAACAATATTATCAAACCAAGACTCACTAATTTAAGATCCGTTCGAATCCAACCCTTTTCGATCGCCATTGCGAGTAAGAAAACGGTTACCCACGCAAGTAAGATCATATGGATAAAACCAATGACAAAGTTCCTTATAGTATATGCTATTGTTGCGAGATAAGGTATCACCACTACAAACTGGATCATTACTTTGATCAGAAAAGAACTTATGGCTATGATCAGAAATATTCTGGACCATTTATCCAACCTTAATTTTGAGAAGACATTCTTCAGTTTAAAAGAAAATAAAACTATCGCGATCAACTGCAGGCTAACTCCAATGCTGTTTATCCAAAATAGAATTGGAAGTGGATTTGACCATGCCACCGCGATCGCATAGGTTAAAAGACATGAGATACATAGTAAATAATAAAAAGATAGCCATCCTTTATGACCTATGATCAGATCCCGATCCTCTAATAGTTTTATCAATAATGCGAGAAGAGCAAAAGTAAACCAACCGTTGAATTGAAAATGAAGAAAAAACTGAACCGATGCATAATAGAGAACTGTCAGACTACTGTCGCTTAAGATCAAATAATAGATAGTTATCAAAGCTAAGGTAGATAGCACTTGAAAGAAAAAAGATGTTTTTACAAAAAGAGTGGAAATTGTCGAATGTTCCTCAGCACGATAATCCCGTAAAAACAGGGCAACTAATGCATAAGAAGTAATGATATGAAGACATGTGAATACAATAGAGATCAATCCATAGCCTGAAATGGCATAAGAAAGTAACATCCCAATAACGGATAATTCAGAAATCCAGAAGAAAAGACTATATGATCTTAGATCAGTTTTATTCTTTAGAAAGGTTGAGATCAGTATTGCGTAAATTCCAAGGTATATCCATCCCAACATTGCTGTATGATAATGGGCATACATAATGTTCCTGAAATCCATCCATAAGACTTCGCTTACAAATGCATACCTCATTAATGCACCCATCAATGCCGCGAAAAAGAAATTTAGCAATGCTATGTTAAACCACTTCTTAAGCATCCGAAACTATATGGACTGCAGACACGATTTCATCATGGAAGTCTTCAATGCTTTAACTCCCTACCTCTTGTCCGTCATTTGCATATAAAAACTCCAGAACACTTCGTGCATCTTCAGTGGATAGATTTTGATTTGGCATTCTTACCAGACATTCTTTTAACAATGCTTGAGCTTCAGGATCTTCTTTAAGCATTACATCAACATTGGTGATCATATTCATGATCCACTCCGGTTTTCTTCTTTCCGTAATAGCCGCAAATCCCGGTCCAACTACTCTTTTATCGGTTAGCTTATGACATGAGGCACATTTCAATTCATAAATTGAAGTACCTTTTTCAACCATTTCAGCTACTAATGGATTGTTTAGATCGACATGTGTGATCTCCCCGACTCCCTTTCCTTCTTCAACCTTTTTTGAGGATTCTGCTTTCTTTTCTACTTTCTTCTTTGCTGGTTGGTTTGAGCTGGATTGCCCCTGATCCTGCGTACAAGTCCAAAAAAGCAGCGATATCCCGATAAATAAAATAATTGTTTTCATTTTTCACTTTAATTGATATATAATTACCGCAAGTTAGTTAACTAATGATGATAATCACAACCCTATGTGAGAATCGTCATTAGATCTCCTGTTATCTACTGCTACTTTGCATTCGATTTAATTTGTCAATACAATATAAACTCAATAGTTATGAATTCTTTTTCAAGTTATTCTTCACTTTTGATTGTTCTTTTATCTGCTGCGCTCTTCTCTTGCAGCAACCCTGGTGTAAAAACCGGTGGTGTATTGGATATGGACAATCCTTCCAAAGTTTACGTAGCTCCAGGTGAGCACGATGAATTTTACGCTTTTATGTCCGGTGGATTTAGCGGTCAGATAGGTGTTCATGGTTTGCCTTCGGGTAGATTGCTTAGAATCATACCGGTTTTTTCAGTTGATGCTGAAAAAGGGTACGGTTTTAATGAAGAGACAAAGCCGATGTTAAATACCTCCTTTGGATTTGTACCATGGGATGATTCACATCACCCTGAGCTTTCACAAACTAATGGTGAAACTGACGGAAGGTGGATCTTTATTAATGGGAACAACACACCTAGAGTAGCGAGGATCGATCTCACAACATTCGAAACTGCAGAGATCTTAGAGATCCCAAACAGTGGTGGAAACCACAGCTCCCCGTTCACAACAGAAAACACAGAATATATTGTTGCAGGAACCCGATTTAGCGTTCCTTACCCTCAGAAAGATGTTGCAATTAGCAGCTATGAAGAAAACTTCAAGGGTATGCTTACATTTATTAAAGTAGGAGATGAAGGGGAAATGGATATCGCATTTCAAATTCTGCTACCGGCATTTGATTATGACCTTGCTCACTCTGGCAAAGGCAAGTCACACGGCTGGACATTCTTTACAACTTATAATACGGAGCAGAAAACAACATTACTTGAAGTCAATGCATCTCAAAATGATAAGGACTTCATCGCAGCAATAAACTGGAAAAAAGCTGAAGAGTATATCTCGCAAGGGAAATTTAAAGAGGTTCCTGCTAATTATGCTCATAATGTTTACGACGAAAAATCTCATACCGCGACTTCAACTATGAAAAAGAGTGTAAAAGTTCTTACTCCTGAAGATTGTCCCGGACTTGTATATTTCTTACCAACTCCTAAGTCACCTCATGGTGTCGATGTAGACCCAACAGGAGAATACATCGTAGGTAACGGGAAATTAAGCGCTGACCTTACGATACACTCCTTCTCCAAAATGTTGACCGCAATTGAAAACGAAAGTTTTGAGAAAGAGATTGCCGGAATTCCGGTGATCAAGTTTGAGGAAGTTGTTGCAGGAGTTGTTAAAGATGCCGGACTAGGTCCATTGCACACCGAGTTTGACGCGAAAGGGAATGCCTATACCTCTTTCTTTATTACTTCTGAGGTGGTGAAGTGGAATGTTGGAACTTGGGAAGTTCTAGATCGGGCGTCTACATTTTATTCTGTTGGTCATATTATGATCCCGGGTGGGGATTCAAAAAAACCCCAAGGAAAATATTTAGTTGCATTGAACAAGATCACTAAAGATCGATACTTACCAACCGGACCAGAACTCTGCCACTCAGCTCAGCTATACGATATCTCCGGTGATAAAATGAAACTGTTGCTGGACTTCCCAACTCAGGGTGAACCTCATTATGCACAGGGTATTTCAGCAGACCGTATCAAACCAAACTCCAAGAAATTCTATCCTATCGAGGAGAATGAACATCCTTTTAGAACGATGGGTGAAAAGGAATCCAGAGTTGAACGAGAGGGGAACAACGTTCATGTTTATATGACCACGATCAGAAGCCACTTTGCCCCTGACAATATTGAAGGAGTCAAAGTTGGAGATAAGGTATACTTCCATGTAACTAATCTTGAGCAGGACTGGGATGTTCCTCATGGTTTTGCTATGATGGGTGCAAACAATGCTGAGTTGCTCATAATGCCAGGTCAGACCGAGACTCTGCTTTGGGAACCTAAATTTGAGGGAGTTTACCCATTCTATTGCTCAGACTTCTGTTCAGCTCTTCACCAGGAAATGCAGGGATATATTCGCGTCTCTCCTAAAGGTTCTTCTGTTCCTTTACTCTGGAGATTAGGTGAAGATGAATTTGAAAGTTGATGAGAATCTTTTCGATCATATTGAAAAATTCTACTTTCAAAATGCAATCGGATAATGTCGGAAAAAGTATGGAAATGAAGAATATCATCCCAAGAATACTGATGTTAATGTCAGGACTATTGCTGGTAAGCCTGTTTTTCTTTCCAATGTGGAACATAACACTTTACGCTCCTCAATATCCAGGCGGCGTGGCTATGTACATTTGGATAAACAAGATCAGTGGTGACACCCCTGCAACCCTGCAAAACATAAACATTCTGAATCACTATGTGGGTATGAAGTACATTGTGCCGGAATCGATACCGGAGTTGAAGTATTTTCCATATATCATTTATGGAATGATAGCTTTGGCTGTGCTCTTCAGCATCATTAATATAAGACCTCTTTACTTATTCTGGGGTCTGCTTATGATCGCACTAGCTGTCGCAGGTCTTTATGACTTCTACTTGTGGGAATATGATTATGGTCATAATCTGGATCCGAAAGCACCGATCAAAATACCCGAAGCCTCGTTTCAACCTCCACTGATAGGGAAGAAACACATTGTGAACTTTATTGCCACTTCATACCCGGCTTTAAGCGGCTATCTGGCAGGATTATCGATCCCGGTAGCTTTCGCAGCCTGGTGGTTTAAAGGAAAAAAATAGAAATGTTAAAGTTGTATACCATATTATTTTGCTGTTTTACATCCATTTTGTTGCTAAGCTGTAGTCCTTCTCCAAAGGTGATTGAGTACGGAGAAGATAACTGTGAGTTTTGCCGGATGTCCATTGTAGATCCACAGTTTGCGGCGGAGGTGGTAAGCAGCAAGGGAAGGGCATACAAATTTGACGCGATTGAATGTATGATCAGATACATGGATCAGGAAAATGGTGAGTTTTCTCTGCTGCTGGTTAACAATTTTGACAAACCAAAATTGTTGGCCGACAGTAGAGTTAGCTATTATCTGATAAGTGAAAATGTTCCAAGTCCAATGGGAGCATATCTTTCCGCTTATTCGAACTTAATCGCCGCAGAGCAAATGCAGAAATTGAAGGGGGGAGTGATTTACTCCTGGGATGAACTTATTAACCATTTTACAAATATTAGAAACTGAAATAAAAAATAATCTCATGAAAAAATTAATTCAACTAATACTGAGTGTAGTTATAC
>JABDMM010000107.1 GCA_013001465.1 Chitinophagales bacterium
ATTTCCGAATACAATACTCAATTCCGAAAACCAAAAGCCGAATGCCGAAAAAATTACATTCGCATTTCTTGTTTCTTATTCTTTATTAAGATGTATGTGATGGTTTTAACCACAAGGATCGCTAAGCCTTGCGCACATTGCGGTTAAAAACAAAGCACTGACACTATCTTTCCAACTCTGCCCTTATCACCTGAGCCGCTTTTGGAAAAGTAATATCCGCTATTGCCTTAGGATTGTTGTTATTCCCTTCCGGAAAATCAGCAACTGCAAAATTACCCGCTATCTGATTTCCTTTATGGTCGAAAATACTGTAGTGTAACAACAATTGTCTTTGATAGATCTTTCTGGCGATGTCTAAACAAATATTGTAGTTCGTTTTTATCTCAAACTGGTTAATAAAAACAAATCTGCCAACACCATAATAGTCGTGGAGTTCTTTTAAGATCTCCGGATCAGATATTCTAACGTTTAAATATTCATCATCACCCCTCGTAGTTCTACTTTGTGGTGTCATTCTAGAATCATCATGACCATCATCAGATTCACGCAATTGGGTTCTCCATTCCTTTAGTTCTTTAAGCTTTTGAAAACCTCTGATGACAGGCTTTTCATAGCTATAATTGCTGAGAGAATGCACTTTAACAAGATCCTCATCAGATCTTACCGATGTATCGAGCATCAAAGAAATTGTACTGAAGTATCTCCTGAAATTCAAGTACAAACTTTCTTCCATTTTGTAACGAAAGAAACCTCTTGTTTCGTCAGGACCATCATCGGATACTTCCATGATCTCTCGATCTGCATCTGACAAATAGTACTTTGGTTTGTATGCGATGATCATTACACCGCCGCGATAAATACTGTCGGTTCTGGCTTCTTTTGCCTGGGCTTCTTCTATAAACTCTTCTTCTTCCGGAATAATAACCGTGTTGCTATCCGGTTCTTCTTCGATCTCAAAGATCTGTGAAAAAGAATAATTAGAAATAGTAAGTAGGAGGAATAAACAACAAGTGAGAACTCTTCTGATCATTTATTTAATTAAGCCAATGTTTCCAAATATCGTTGCCAAATGCAAACGCCATTAGCGAAATTAAAATAACCATACCCACGATCTGGGACTTCTCCATAAAGTTATCACTGAACTTTTTACGAGTAAATGTCTCTATCAGAAGGAATATAACATGTCCGCCGTCAAGGGCAGGAATAGGCAATATGTTCATGAAAGCCAATATCATAGAGAGTAGTCCGGTTATCGCCCAAAACTTTCTCCAATCCCAAACAGGACCATAGATCTTAGCAATTCCTATAGGACCTTGAATAGAATCAGTGGCCTTTTCCTCCCCGGAAAAGACCTTACCTAAACCCTTAGCATTTGCAACAAGAGACTCAACTGCGTCCGATGTTCCAAACTTCAATGCCGAACCGATGGTGTAGTTTTTAAAGTTGTATCTGTTAACCACATCCGGAATGGCATTATAAGAAATACCAATGGTACCTTCTTCTGTAACTTCTGTATTCAATTCTACTTCTGCATCATCCCTCAAAACAACTAGATCAACATTAGCACCCTTGTACTTCGCTAATTCATCTTTCAAATTCACGACACCATGTAGTTCTTCGCCGCCTATCGATACAATTTTATCTCCGTCTTTAAATCCCGCTGCTTCAGCCTTTCCGTCTTCAAGTACTTTTTGTATTACAAAGTCGATCTGTCCAAGTCCGATAAATTGATTTCTTCCAACCTTCGTTACCGTTTTATAAAAATCATCCGGAATTTCAACATATTCTGTCTCACCGTCTCTCTTAACTGTTAGTGTTGCACCGAACAGCACACGAGTAGATAACAGGTCGTTAAATCTTTCAAAGTCTTTCCCATCAATCTCAGTGATCTTATCTCCATCACGCAATCCTAGATCGTATCCTAATTTATATGCTACAATTCCATCCTTGACCTCGTCTTTAGGAAGATATTGCTTCTCGTAATGCAACAAGCTTGCAGAAAATATCGCGATGCCAAGAATAATGTTCATTGTAACTCCGGCTACCATTACGATCAATCTTTGCCATGCCGGTTTTGCTCTGAATTCCCATGGCTCCGGCTCCGCTTTCATCTGCTCTTTATCGAGCGACTCGTCGATCATCCCTGCGATCTTCACATATCCTCCAAGAGGAAGCCAACCAACTCCGTACTCTGTATCTCCTTTTTGAAACTTGAAAAGTTTGATTCCCCAGGCATCGAAAAAGAGGTAAAATTTTTCAACCTTGATACCAAAAGCTCTCGCAGCGAGGTAGTGACCTAACTCATGCAGAGTAACCAAAATTGAAAGCCCTAGTATCAACTGGGCCGTCATTATTAAACCTTCCATCTCTTATTTTACGCTTGAGAGTGTGATTTTGTTTTCATTGACCAACTGTTTAGCCAGTTCTCTTGTCATTGTATCGCACTCTATAAGTTGTTGCAAATCTGGTGATTCTATTTTATTTATCCTATCTAAACACTGCTCGTTAAGGTCAGCTATTCCTAAAAAGCCGATCTTTTCTGATAAAAAGCACTCCACAGCGATCTCATTTGCTGCGTTTAGCACGCATGGCATATTCGATCCCTCCTTCATTGCTCGTCTAGCCAGCCCTAGATTTTTAAAGGTTTCCTCATCGGGACTTTCAAAGCTCAAATTTGGATACTTTAAGAAGTCAAAACGTTCAAAATCAGACTTTATTCTATTGGGAAACGCCAATGCAAACTGAATGGGTAGTTTCATGTCGGGCAGTCCCATTTGCGCCTTCATCGAACCATCTGTAAACTGAACAATGGAGTGAATTATTGATTGAGGATGAACAATAACATCTATCTGATCATTCGTCAAATTGAACAACCATTTTGCTTCGATGATCTCAAGCCCCTTGTTCATCATGCTCGCCGAATCGATGGTGATCTTTGCTCCCATATCCCAATTGGGATGCTTCAATGCCTGACTCTTTGTAACCTTACTAAGTTCCATGATCGACTTTCCACGAAACGGTCCGCCGGAAGCAGTGAGATATATCTTTTCGATCGGATTGTGAAACTCTCCGAGCAAACATTGAAAGATCGCAGAGTGTTCTGAATCTACCGGATAGATGTTCACACCTTTTTCCTTTGCAAGTTTTGTAACGATCTCTCCTGCTACAACAAGTGTCTCCTTATTTGCTAATGCAATATTCTTTCCGGCATTGATCGCACGCAAGGTTGGTTTTAAACCCGCGAAGCCAACCATCGCTGTTAAAACAATATCGATCGACTCCATTTCAACACATTGCTCAATAGCTTCGATTCCTCCAAACACCTTTACATTATCGCCTGCCAATTGTGATTTTAACCAATCACATTTCGATTCGTTTGCAATAACAATTGTATTTGGTTTATAGCGTTTAGCTTGCTCCAATAACAATTCCACATTCTCGCCTGCAGTTATTA
>JABDMM010000135.1 GCA_013001465.1 Chitinophagales bacterium
ACACGATATTGAATTTTATAGCTTTTCTCCTCCAGATACTTGAAGAAAGCATTCAGGCCTTTGAATTTACTGTTACCTTTCCATAACAGATCTTTTTCATCTTTAGTAAGATATTGAAAGTCACGGTGTATCGGAAAATCAAAATCTGCTGCTACCTTCAAAAAGTTCTTCTGCCATCGTTTCATCTTTTCGCCACGCCATGGAGCGATAGCACCATCATATACCGACAGTGTTTTATTCGGAATAACAAGTTCTTCATCTATACCGATAGTGCTGCCGAAGCCTTCACAAGTTTTGCAAGC
Source organism: Chitinophagales bacterium (assembly GCA_013001465.1). Taxonomy (GTDB): domain Bacteria; phylum Bacteroidota; class Bacteroidia; order Chitinophagales; family JABDMM01; genus JABDMM01. The sequence goes on from JABDMM010000135.1 coordinate 303, forward strand.
GCCATAGGGATTGTTGAAATTGAAAAAGTGAGGTGTAGGTTCATTAAAAATGATCCCATCCATTTCAAAGCTATTAGAGAATTTGATCTCTTTTTGGTCCTCGATTTTTATAAAGCAATCACCATAACCTTCATAAAATGAAATTTGAACGGAATCTGCAATACGCGTGAGTAGATCTTCATCACCACTTTTGTATACAATTCTGTCCACTAAAATAAATACCTTATCTATTTCTTCAGGAAGTTCACTTTCAAGAAGGTCATTTATTTTACTAATTTTTCCATCGATCCTCACTCTTACGAAACCTCTTATGGAAGCATTTTTTAATGTCTCTTCCAGATTTCCGTTTGTATTTTGAGGAAAGTAGATGAAAACCTTACTACCCTCTTTTTGTTTTTCGATATGATCTATCACGTCAGAGACCTCGTGCTTCTTAACCCTCTTTCCTGAAACAGGAGAAAAAGTAATTCCTATTCTGGCATAAAGCAAACGCAGGTAATCATATATCTCTGTGAGAGTACCAACGGTAGAACGTGAAGTTCTGGTACTCACTTTTTGTTCGATAGCAATGGCTGGGCAAATACCTTTAATGTAATCAACATCAGGCTTTTGCATACGTGAGAGGAACTGTCTGGCATAAGATGACAGGCTTTCAACATATCGTCTTTGCCCTTCAGCAAACAGGGTATCTATACAGAGTGATGATTTTCCAGATCCCGAGACTCCGGTAACAACTGTGAATTGATTCTTGGGAATCACGACATCTACATTCTTCAAATTATGCAACCGAGCTCCCTTTATGATGATGTTCTCCGCAGGATCTATGTCTGCAAAGTTTTCAAGGGATATGGCAGCATTAGCTTCAGACATATTTTTTAATTATTTATAAGATTTGAAACATTAAGTCTTGCCTTTTTGTAAAACTTTATATATCTTGTACATTATTCTTCAAAGAAACTAAATTTTAAACTGAATAATTCAAATAAGGCATAGTATTTGCTGCTAATTGGTTCCAGACACCAAATCTCACATATGGCATAAAAGTTTACCTGTTTTTCGTTCATATTAAATTTTAAATACTATGCGTACTCAGTTGTTGAGCGACAAGGAGCTGATAGATCAGTACCTTGCAGGTAACGAACATGCACTCGAAAGATTAATTAACAGGTACAAAGACAAAGTGTTCACATCGATTCTGATGTTTACAAAGGACAAATATCTTGCAGAAGATATTTTTCAGGACACTTTTATCAAAGTGATTGACACACTTAGGTCGGGCAAATACAAAGACGAAGGTAAGTTTGCTCCCTGGGTGATGAGAATTTCATATAATCTGTGTATCGATCATTTCCGAAAGTCAAAACGAACTCCAACTATCACCAATGGTGATGGGGTGGATATTTTCAATCTGCTAGTATTCGAGGAAGAAAATCCCGAAGAGAGCATGATGATGGATCAAGCCAGGAAAAAAGTAAGGAACCTCATAAACGACCTTCCGGATGAACAGAAGGAAGTCGTTATTCTGAGACACTTCTTCAATTTCTCATTCAAAGAGATCGCTGAGATGACAGATGTGAGCATCAATACGGCACTTGGAAGAATGCGATACTCCCTGATCAACCTCAGAAAGATGATTGATCAAAAGCAGATCACCTTCTAAGAATTGACCGGCATTCAGCTAATTCCTGATTAACCGCATGCCTGAAATCTTTAACTTTTTTTAACAGTTGATGCAATAAATCTTGAAATCTTGTCGTTTTGGTGATATATTAAATAATAATAATTCGCCTATGATGAAAGATTACATTGATAACCAACTTGTTAAACTACTTTATAATGAAACTTCGGTCAGCAAGGAGCTGGCTTTGAAACAGCAAATGTCAGATAATGCTGATCTTTACAGGTCTTACAGAGAAATGAGACGCATAAAAGACAGATTAGACCATTCGCTCAGCAAACCTAGTCACAGCAGTGTGCAGTATATCCTCGATTATAGCAGGAAACAACAGCGCCAGGCTTCGATTTGATAGAAATCTATAAAGTTGTAAATTTATAACCGCAGATCAATTTCTGCGGTTTTTTTTTGATGATACCTAAAGAAATTCAAGGATTCTTCAACGATGAAGGGAAACTCGAGATCTGGCCCTCTAAACCAGCAAAAAAAAGAGCTGTTTTAACCTATATCGCCCTGAAATTTAACTCAGGTCAAAATTATTCCGAAAAGGAAGTAAACGAGATCATTAAAGCGCAATGTGACTATAACGATCACGTTCTCTTACGACGTGAACTCTTCGGACATAAAATTCTCGACCGAACTATCGATGGTAGAAAATATTGGAAAGTTGCTATTTAGATCTAGTTCGCTACAGCTTCTTCCTTTTGAGTTTTGCTTTTGCTGTCGCTTTTAGTTTTTTTCTCCTCAACTTCTTCAGTACCCATGATCCTAGCCTTGATCTTCTTCTCCATCTCATCTGCCATTTCAGGATTATCCTTGAGAAGTAGTCGAACGCTCTCTCTACCCTGACCTAACTTTGTACCATTATAACTATACCAGCTTCCACTCTTCTGCAACACATCCATATCAACTCCGAGATCGATGATCTCACCGGTTTTCGAAATGCCTTCACCATACATGATATCGAATTCAGTGATCCTGAATGGAGGTGCCATTTTGTTCTTGACAACCTTTACTCTTGTACGGTTACCGATAAGAGCATCTTTATCCTTGATCTGACCAATTCTTCTAATATCAAGACGAATTGAGGAATAAAACTTAAGTGCATTCCCTCCAGTAGTAACTTCAGGACTACCGAACATAACACCGATCTTTTCTCTGAGCTGATTGATGAAAATACAGCTACAACCTGTTTTGTTGATGGTACCAGTAAGCTTTCTAAGCGCTTGCGACATCAATCGAGCTTGAAGACCTAGTTTAGATTCTCCCATCTCACCTTCAAGTTCACTTCGAGGAACTAATGCAGCCACAGAGTCGATCACACAAATATCGACCGCCCCGGAACGTATCAGATGCTCAGCAATATCCAGTGCTTGCTCACCATTATCCGGTTGCGAGATTAACAGATTATCGACATCAACACCTAAGTTCTGAGCATAATGCTTATCAAATGCGTGCTCTGCATCGATGAATGCAGCAATACCGCCTTTCTTCTGAGTTTCAGCTATCGCATGAATAGCCAGCGTTGTTTTTCCTGAAGACTCAGGTCCATATATTTCAATTACCCGGCCACGTGGCAAACCACCTATCCCAAGCGCAATATCAAGCCCGAGCGAACCCGTAGGAATCACCTCTGCCTGCACCACCTGACTATCGCCAAGTTTCATTATCGTGCCCTTCCCATAGATCTTATCGATCTTGTCTAACGTAAGTTGAAGGGCTTTTAATTTTTCACTTTGATTACTCATAACATAACAATTTTAAAGGGTTACTCAACAGACAATAAAAGTACGGAATTGAGGACTTCTGATTGGGAGAAGTTATCTACAAATCAATTGAGAATTGAGAATTGAGAATTGAGAATTGAGAATTTTTGTGTGGCTTCGCCACATCGTTTATAACGGCCTTACTAAGATATGCTCTGTGCACTCTGCGAAAACCTCAGCGTCCTCTGCGGTAAAAAGTTCCAAGCAAAACTCAATTGTGTGATGTTATAATTTTTTGCAATCGCTGGATTAGATCTTACGAGGTGGCGAAGACACTCGAAAATTCTCCATTCAGATCAATTCTATTCCACCCAAGGAGCTCCCGCTTCCCTTAGTCGTTGCTCCAAGGCCGGCATCCTCGTATTCATTAGTTCCGAAAACTTTGATAGTGCTGAAACATACTCTTCTTTAACAATCTCAAACTGCCTCTTCTGCATCGCTGTTGGTCCATAAGTAGAATTCCCACCATAAGCTTCCCAAATGCGATTGTTATAGCTTGGATTGTTCTTCTCCCCAATTCTTTCTTTAACTTTATTGCCTTCCAGCATCCTTTCGATCGCTAAGAGTTCCATATGTAAATCGTGAAGGTCCTTATCCAGCTTTCCCGGTTCAGCTGTAGTCCTCGATAATGCCAACTCCATTGCCTGTACTCTTTTAATTGCTATTGAAAGCTCAACATTGGTTGCAGATCTATTCCTGTTGAAATCATGCATCTCTTTCCAGTATTTTGCAACCGCTTCCGGACTCGCAGATGGAAGAGTACCTTCCCTAAGTCTTTCTACCTCAAATTCTACCGGTCCCGCTAACTGTGTTACCTGTCCATCGATTTCTTTAGTTAATGTTACGGTATATGTTCCCGGACCGACCATTGCACCGTTTGGTCCCTGGCCATCCTTTGCTTCCTTATCTGTTAAGCGTACAGGGTAATTCGATGGATAACGCAAGTTCCATGATGTCCGGTGGTACCCTTTTTTTGTAACTCCTTTTAATTTTCTAATGACATTTCCTTCTTTGTCTTTTACTGTAAGCCAAACTTTGGGTTTATGCTGATTCTCTTCTTCTTCAAGTGCGTCCCATCCCGGAAACTTAACACCCTGGCCATTTTTCTTTGCTGCTTTCTCTTCTTCTTTACGTAATGCTTGTTTTGTCTTGTAGTCTTCCTTCAGAAAGTATGTAAATGTCGCTCCAAAATCAGGGTTCTTAGCGGTATAGTATGAAGCTCCCTGGCTGCCCTTTTCTCCCCATCCAAGTGTTCCTCTTAATAAGTACCACCACGCTTTTCTCGGCTTAAATATCACAGCTTCTTGTTTCATGG
>JABDMM010000007.1 GCA_013001465.1 Chitinophagales bacterium
GCTGCTAACTGATCGCTAAGTTGCATACCATTTAAGATTGCATGTTCCTCCAGAGATCCGGCACCAACACCATTTAACTGTAAAGCCTTTTGCAGTGTAGTAGCACTGGGAACGGATTTCACTTCTAACCTTGCAGGTAAACGATTTAATTTATTGGGATCTGTTAATGTTTTAAAGTTGTTTAATGTGTTCAGAAAAAAGTTTGAATAGTTGTTATAATTCTCATCCAAAGCCAGACCGTATAACTGGTAAATTATTCCATCATGTTGTACAAAATGACAAAGAACCATGAGGGTTTGAATAACTGCGCCATTTGCATCTGTCTGTTCTTGTTTTGCAAGTAATTTTAAAACCGGTTTCCCATGTTGTGTGGTATTCTTACTTTCAATTACAACCAAGCTATTACTGTTTACAAACTCCTCTCCTGCCTCTTTTAAAGTTTTCGACTGACTTAACTGAAGAACCATCAATGCATTTCCATCTTGCGGTGCCATTTGCACAGCCGTAGGCGAATTCATAGTCTGCCAATTAGCAGGAACAGGAAAATAAAATTTCAAATCAGGATGATAGAATGTATTGTTCTCAAAAAAACCCTGTCTTGGGTCTTCTCCATAAACGATGCCATCCACAAGTTGTAAATACGACTCCCTGTTAATATTCAAATTGGTTGGAGAAACATTCAATTGCTTTTGCCACTTGTTTGCAAGTCTTGTTACTTCCTTATATCTGTCACCTGGATTGGGGTGTGTCGATAAAAATGTAGGAATACTAGCACCGGCAGCCTCCTGAAGTCGGTTTATCGTTTTAAAAAAATTAGCCATCTCAATAGCATTGTATCCAACCTTCGTAGAGTACTCCACTCCTAACCTATCGGATTCGGTTTCATCGTCCCTTCCAAACTTAAGGAAGAGTAGTGATACACCAGTATTTGCAGCATTAACGAAATCAGAGAATTGCTCGGGTGCGAAAACTGCGCCCAGAGTTAATCCAATCTGTGCCAATGTTGCCTGTGAATATTGTTTCGCTGAGTGTCGGGCGGCTATGTGACCTATCTCATGACCGAGTACACCGGCAAATTCTGCTTCGTTATTAAAGTGAGCCATGATACCACGAGTAAAATAAACATAACCACCTGGGACAGCAAAAGCATTCACGATCGGCGAATCCAGAATTTTGAATTCATATTTAATATTAGATCTGTGGGACACTTTGACCATCTCCTGTCCCTTGGCATCGATAAACTTTTGGATCTGGGGATCTTCGTATAAGCCGTATGCAGCCATAATTTGTGGATCAGCGCTCTGGCCAAGCGATATCTCTTGCGATTCCGACATCAGCATAAATTCTTTCTTCCCGGTAACAGGATTCTTTGCGCATGACATCGCAAACAGACTTAGTATCATTATGGTTATAACTGGTAGTCTTGATAGCTTAATCATCTTCTTATTTTTTCGGAATATAGAAATTTTCATGGCTTATTGACGCAGGCTTTAATTCACAATTGTTAAAACAAAATAGCAAATCACTGATTCACCAAAGCCTCATCAACAACTTCTTTTTCTCTAAGATCGATATCATACTCGATCACGGATTTAATGTTTGTCAGAAAAAACACCCAGCATACCGCACAGTTAAGGTAAGCAAACTGATCATCTTCAGAGACGGTATTCACTTTTTGATGAAGCACCAGCTTACAGCGATCATTCAATTCCTCGATCCGAAATGTAATGATAAAGGATTCTCCGAAAGTGTACGACACTGAATTATCTGTGATATCAATCACTGTGCCAGAAGAAGAAAAAGATTTTGTAAGCCACTCCCACCGATATTTATCCTCAGGCTGGACAATTGCAGTTTTCCTTAGTTCAGCAGTGTCTCGGAAAAAAGATACCTCTCCCAGAAACCACTTTTCCAAACCATCTGCGGTTGAGATCAAATTGTAGACTTTTTCGCCGGAAGAATTAAGGATAACAGAATGGTGAAACTCTTTCCAGTTAAAGTTATCCGGACTCACTTTCTAATGATCTTTTCTGTCCAGGTAAAATCCGAACCGGTTAATGTAAGTAAATAAGCTCCCGGAGTTACATTCTCCATATCGAGAGAGTGCCAACTGCCAGAATCTAGTTGAACGCTGTGGTTGAAGATCACCCGACCGTTAATATCAGTAATTTGAATCGTTGCAGAACGGTTAACATTTGATTCTACATATATTCTTCCGGAACCACCCATTGGATTGGAGGACAGATCAACTTTAACAGGATCAGGACCATCAATAGTTGGTACTGATACCATATTAGCTTTTTTATAAACCCTTACCCACTTCACCTCCATGGTTTGTGGAAATACTGTACTCGCATTTGGACTACCGGGCCAGTCACCTCCCACGGCACAATTCAGTAAAATATAAAAGTCTTTATTAAAAGGCCAATCATAAGGAAATACATCGGCGTGATCTGCGGTGAAATACAATGTTGAATCAACAAACCACCTTATTTTACTAGAGTCCCAGATAACAGAGAAGGTGTGAAAAGAAGAAGCGAAAGTACCGCTAGCGAGTTTATAGCTACCACCGTATTGTTTATTGTTAGGCCAGGCAGCACCATAATGAATCGTTCCATAAATTTTATCGTTGTCATGACCTACTAGTTCAACAATATCGATTTCACCATCCATAGGCCAACCACCATTAACCGGATCAGCAAAGAGCATCCAGAAAGCAGGCCACATTCCTTGACCGGTAGGCATTTTAATTCTGGCCTCCACTTTGCCATATGTGAACTCTACCTTACTCTTAGATTTCATTCTGGCGGATGTATAATCCTTCCCTCCAACGCTTTCTTCCTTTGCAGTTATGATCAACCTGCCATTATTTACCTCAGCATTTTGAGGTTGATACCATTCCAACTCATTATTACCCCATCCACAAAGTGACGGGCAACCATCTCCGGTCTCCAAACTCCAGTTTGACGTATTTACTGAGTTCCCATCGAACTCATCTTCCCACCACAATATATAATTCTGCGAAAAACCTTTCACAGATATGATTGTCATAAAATAAAATAATAAGATCACTTTATTCTTCATGCTTACAAAGTTAACGTGAAAATTTAGTAGAATTGTAGCACTAAGTGTTTCCACTTTGTAGAAATTGTGCTTATCACAGGTTGAAACACATCAAAGCAAATATAGTTCAACACATTTATTTATGACAAGATCGCTTGCAATTTTAATCTGTATGTGCTGTTTCGAGCTGTGTTTATTCGGACAAAGCGATCTTTCCGTTGAAGCAGATTCGAACAAACCATCTTCATTTCTTCAAAGATTCATCAAGAGTAAATCATCCAAAGTTAGTGTAGGTGGATACTATCGGATGTATATGTATCACCGGTTCTTCGATGAAGCCTATCCGGATATACTTCTTAACACGGGTAATCGAGTCGTTTCTGTTTTCGATGGTTATTTCGATCCTAATTTACAGCTTAATGTTACCGTTAATCCAAACAAGAAAACCGCTATCAGTACAGATTTCTTTTTGTTTACACCTTACTCCGGCAATTCAGATGGAAATTTATTAACCAACAATATCATGCTTAATCTGTCCGGAAGTATTCGAACAGATTATGGACGTTTTGGAGTTGGAGTAGGTGGAATTTATTGGTTTTCTTTAAGTACTCTAACAATGGGTAGCATCTCCGTAGACAGGTATAGTTTATTCACAAGAACACCATATGATGGAACAGGGTATAGCGATTTTCGATACCTTAGATATTACGAGACAGGAGATATAAACTTAGACCAACGTTTTATTTTTCAAGCCTTTAAGGGATTAACATTCAGCGGGACCGGTTTACCTGGTGATATGTCGTTCAATTTTTTGTTTGGGAAGAATAGTGCTAATCTGAATAATGAAGCAATCTTGCCAACTGAAGTACCAAATTATATGGCCGGTGGTCAGATTCAAAAAAAGATAAAGAGTAAAAATAGTATCTCTTTCAATAATCTCAACTCGTTTGCTTATGACGACACTTCAAATGCTGTAAAAAGAGGATTTAATTTGTTGACGATTTCCCATCATTTTTACCTCAAGAAAGTTTTGTTTGATGGTGAGTTTGGATTTGGCAGATATCAAAGCGATACCTATCCTGAAGGTTGGGGACATGGTTGGAATCTCGAGATCAGCACTCCGAAAAGTTTGACCTATTTACCACTGTCCCTGCAGTTGTTCCATATTGATAAGAATTTTGTCAACAACATCGGTGGGTTCTCTAATACCTCTATATCTGAAGTCAATTTCCTGGGTAGTAGCAGCGATGCCCAAACACTGATATTACAACCATTTGCAAGTCCGATAAACCAGATCGGTTATCTGGCAAACAATCGGTATGGATTAAATTTCGATACTGAAGTGGAAGTGTTTGCTCTAAAGTTATCTCTTGGCTACAGTATTTCAAGTGAAAAGGAAAGACTAAGCGATGATATCTCTTACACTAATAAGATC
>JABDMM010000021.1 GCA_013001465.1 Chitinophagales bacterium
TGTGAATACTGTTATAAGCACAGCTGCAAGAAACACAGCAGCTCCGATATAAAACGAATATCTAACAGAATCGGGGATCTGCCCAGCAGGAGCTTCGTTGCTGATACCGATCCAATTCGTCATCATATAAGGCAACGCTGAAGCGACCACAGCTCCAATGCCGATGAAAAAACTCTGCATTGCAAAACCCTTTGTTCTCTGTTCATTTGGAAGCATATCGCCTACAAATGCCCGAAAAGGCTCCATCGAAATATTGATCGATGCATCCATGATCCATAGCATTCCGGCGGCCACCCAAAGCACAGGCGAGTTAGGCATCATGATCAACGCAAGTGAAGAAAAAATTGCTCCAAGAAGGAAAAACGGACGTCTTCTACCAAAGCTGCCCCATGTGTTATCACTTAAGTAACCTATGATCGGTTGCACGATCAATCCGGTTACCGGTGCAGCCACCCACAAAATTGGGATATCATCGACACTTGCTCCCAGTGTTTCAAAGATCCTGCTCACATTCGCATTCTGTAAGCCAAATCCAAACTGAATTCCCAGAAAGCCAAAACTCATATTCCAGATCTGCCAGAAACTTAACCTTGGTTTTGTGTTCATTGTTGTCCTTTGTAGTTAAGAAGTATACAAGTATAATATTTTACAATGAAGTTTGCTAAAACTTCAATTCCACTTCCCGTTTGAGATTTTTAAACTCGACATAAGATAGTTCCTCGATCCTGATGCTTTCATCAACATGCCGATAGAACGGATCAAAATTCGAAACAGCTTCGATAAATCTATACTCTTCTTTCTGTTGCTTTAATATTTTCCCATTCAATCTTAAACTCCTGATCTTTGAAAATCCATGAAAGTATATCCTGTACTTGTCGAATTCAGATTTGAACGATCCTTCTGTTCTACTAAACTGAAGCGTTCTCTTTGAGGGGTCAAGTGTTATCGTTTTTTTTGCATAATCTTTTTTCTGATATCCATAACTGCCTCCATCATCTTCATACAGCTCAAAACTATTGCTGTTGCGACCATTATAAACATGGATGCAGAGGGTAGGATCTGGGTGCTCTGCTAACGATTGGGTTTGCGATTGCATCGGAATAATAGCAGAAGATCTTACATAAACAGGAAAGCGATGCGATGCTAATTCGATAACATGCTCTTTGCCGCCTGAAAATTTCTTGTCATTATATAGATCAAACCACTGTCCTTTCGGCAGATAGATCTTTCTGAATTGCTTTCCGCTTTCTGTGGGACATATCATGAGCGATGGTCCAAACATATACTGATCTTGAAATTCATGTCGATATATCATTTCATCAAACGAATAATCAAGTACAAGCGATCTCGCGATAGGTGTTCCATCACATGAAGCTCTATAAAATATGGAATATATATATGGCATCATTCTATACCTCAATGAAATGTAGTTTCTTGCGATTTCTTCCGTCTCTTCACCATAAGACCATGGCTCCGATCTTTTAGAGTTGATCATGGTGTGCCCTCGGAAAAAAGGTGAAAATGCTCCAAGTGCGATCCATCTTTGGTAAAGTCCGGAGGAAGCGTCGCCAAGAAAACCGCCAACATCAAATCCTGCAAAAGGGATTCCGGCAAGACCAAGATTGCTGACAATCCGCGCCCCAAGCATCATGCTTTCATCACTTGCAGTATTATCACCTGTCCATATTGCTGCATAACGTTGAACTCCTGAAAAACCAGATCTACTCAAAATAAATGGGCGCTTATTTTTTAAATGCTTTCTTGCTCCGTCATAAGTAGCACGAGCCATTTGCATGCCATATACATTCCTGGCTTTTTTGTGTGTAGTGGGATGCCCCTCATAGTTAAACTCAATATTATCAGGCGTATCCTGGCCCCATGACGAAGGTTCATTCATATCGTTCCAAAAGCCTTCAAGTCCGCAATCTGCTAATACTTTCAATTCCTCTTGCCACCACTCTCGGACTTCCGCTTTAGTAAAGTCAGGAAAATTGCACTTTCCAGGCCATACATTGGCGCTATAGTTACTTCCATCCGGGTATTTTACAAATACATCCTTTAGGATACCGTTCTGATATACCTCGTAGTTCTCATCGATCTTGATACCCGGATCGACAATAACAACTACTTTAAATCCCATTTTTTTCAGACGCGCGATCAGCTTTGAAGGTTCTGGAAATCGTTCTTTATCCCATGTAAACAACATGTATTTATACATGTAATGTATATCGAAATAAATCACATCACATGGTATCTGCTTCTCGCGAAATGTGGCTGCGATTTCTTCGACCTCTTCTTGAGGATAATAACTATACCTACATTGTTGATATCCTAAGCTCCATTTAGGAGGTAAAGGCATGGTACCCGTGAGGGAAACATAGCTTTTCACTATATCTTCAACTTTCTTGTGATGAATAAAAAAGTAATTCATGTCTCCACCATCGACAGAAAATGAAGCAAATCGATGGTTCGATGCACCGAAGTTGAATTTTGATCTATGCGAATTGTTTAAAAAGATGCCGTAGCATCGGTCGTTATGTAATCCGATAAAAAAGGGAGTACTTGCATAAAGAGGATCCGTCCAGCTTCCATACCCAAATGCATCTGTGTTCCAGTTCACAAATGCTTCTCCTCTCCTATCTAAATTTTTAGCTTTCTCACCAAGTCCAACAAAGCGCTCTCCTTCCTGTAGTGATTTGTATGTAGTGAGTTCGCTATTTATCCAGGAAGTACCAAAAGCTGGATCATCAGAGTTCAAGATATTATTTCGTTTATCGAAAAACGAAAATCGGATCCTGGACTTTTTGATCCGAAGAATGATTTCTGAAGTGGACAACTGGAATTCGCCTTTACTTTCTTCGATCTTGAATTTTGTCTTGGCTGGTTTTCCATCTACAGCATAAGAAAAACTCTCTGCTTCCTCTTGAATAGATATATGGATCTGAATGATGTTTGCAGACCAAACCCGAATTCTAACATCAGCGTTTTCTGCATGTAGGTACAGACCATCAGGTTCTATTACATGTGAAATACATCTCCCGATAGACTGACTTAACTGGCTCATAGATTTTTCAATTTCTATGACCTAAAATACAATAAATGTAAAATGAAAAGGCTTAGCTGTGAGATAACTTTGCTTGCCTGAGATGATAATCGACCAACCCTTCTACTGGTTGTTTCATGATCTTCCCTACGGTTACAGATCGTCTTTCGGCAACTGCTCGTAAGACATCTTCAAAGAAAAAAGCAATGGAACCAACAAAGTGTACCGGAACATCTCGATAGTTCTCAAAGGAACAGACATGATACGATAAGAAGTCCAGCATTCCATGTGACACAAGTTCTTCAACCCAGACATCATTTCGATTATCCGAAAGTAATTTTGCAAAGGAAGCCAAATATACATTGGCATTTGGCTTCATGTAAACGTTTTCAAAGATCGTAGCTTTTGTAAGCTTATAGGTATCATGGAGTTTGTCATGAATTCGACGCGGTAGCTTATTGTATAGATATGCTCTGAGGACCTGTTTACCATAATAACTTCCACTTCCTTCATCACCTAAAATATAACCAAGCGCAGGAATTTTATCAATGATCATTTCTCCATCGAAATAACAACTATTTGACCCTGTTCCAAGAATGCATGCGATACAGGGTTGGTCGTCTGCAGTTGCATAAGCCGCTGCTGTAAGATCATGATCTACTTTGATCTTCGCATTTTCAAAGACCAACCCCAAACCATCTTCTATCTTTCGGTTTAGATCTTCTGCGGAACATCCTGCACCATAGAAATAGACCTCCATGACATCTGCGGCTATTTTACTGAGCATATCATTTTCGCTTAAACCTTTTTGCACGACATCTTTATCATGGAAAAATGGATTAAAGCCCATCGTACTCGTTTCGAAAACTCTATTATAGTCGCTATCAATAGCAACCCAATCCGCTTTTGTCGAACCACTGTCCGCAACGATTATGTATCCGGATTTCATTGTAATAATTATTTCTGAATAATAATTTTTTGAGAATGGAATCCTTCACCGGATTCAACCTTTAAGATATAACTTCCTTGAGCTAAATTCAATTTTGATCTGTATTCAATTTGCTTCCATCCAGAATTTACAGTCTCCAATTTTGAATCAATTTTGTTACCAACGATATCAAAAAGCTCGATCTTAACTTCGCCAGCTGCATCTGAATAGACATTAACATAAAACGTTCCTCTATTTGGGTTTGGAAACACACTGATCTTACCGGGAGTAGCAGAATGTAAATCCTCATATATCCCTACTGGTATGCTCGGTGTCTGAAGCCTCTTAGTAGTGTATAGGTAATATTGCCCCGGAAGGTAATCTATCTGTTGTGCTGTGCTGTTGACGGTTATAGAATCACCGCTAAAATATTCATACCATTTACCTGTATGGGGAAATACTACATTGCTGGATTTAGAAACCACATCAAAATTTGCAGTTGATACAACATCCATATCAGGATGGAATAACTGCACTCGCTTTATCGCACCAGTTAATTTGTATTGATAACTTGTAGGATTTAGGAAAGCTACCTCATCCAAACGAAGATTGATCATCGAAGAATATACTTCATAGAGTCTTCTTCGATTGTCAATATTGAGATAGTTCCACTTGATCGGCTTATTACAGACCCGACATGGATCATCGATCGAGATATCGTAGCCAAGTTCTCCGAACATCCACATCAATTTAGGTCCGGGGAAAGTCATTAATATCGTAGCTAGTGCCTCAACTCTGGCCAGACCGGTATACAAGTCTTTGGTACTGTACTGCCCTGAAGTGTTTCCAAAAGTTTTGTTTTTATACATCAGTCTCTCTTCATCATGACTTTCGGAATAAGTAACTAAATGTGGATCATTCCATGATCGCTCATCATAATCAAAACCCCATGTAAGGTCTGAAGTAGAAACATATCCCATAGTAGCTTCTGCAGATGCATGGTTTGCATTTCCCCAAAGCATCATTCCGTAATTGGCCAAATTCATCTCTTCGCTATTGTCTGCAAAGTGTTCCAGAATTATATAAAATTCAGGATCTAATGTCCACAGTGTATCGGCCATCCTTTTCCAGAGGTCTACTCTACTTTGGTCGAAGGCTCCCCAGGCACCAACATTGCCAAGTGTATTATTCTGGGTAAATCCTTTAGACAAGTCAAATCTGTAACCATCAACTTTATACTCATTGATCCAAAACTTAACAACATCATCTACAAAATCGATCGTATACTGACTTTCATGATTGAAATCATAGCCAACATTAAAATCATGCTTTGCGATTTGATTATACCATGGATTATCTGCAGAAGGGCCACTTCCGTCGAAATACATCTGAACCATTGGACTTTGCCCAAATGAATGGTTTAAGACAACATCAACGATGACAGCAATACCTCTGCCATGACACTCATCTATGAATTGCTTTAGGTCGTTTTTCGTACCGTAATACTTATCCGGAGCGAAGTAAAATGAAGGATTATATCCCCAACTTTCATTTCCTTCGAACTCGTTGACAGGCATTAACTCTATTGCATTAACTCCCAGGTGTTCCAGATAATCAAGGGTATCAATTAATGTCTGATAATCATGTGCAGCCAGAAAGTCTCTGATGAGAAGCTCGTAAATGATCAAGTTTTGTTTATCGGGCTTTGTAAATGAAGTATTCTGCCAGATATATTCTGTTTCATTGATCTTAAATGCAGATGCTCTTCCCGAAAGTTTGTTTGAAGGAAATTCGATAAGATCCGGATAGGTCCATGTGGGAATAAAAGGATCGTTAAACTCATCGAGGATTTTCTCACTGTAAGGATCTGCGATCATCAATGAACCATCTACCATATATTGATAAATATACTCTGTGCTATCATCGAGGCTGCTTATTTCTACCCACCAAAAGTCCCCATTCAAGGACTGATTCATTTGTGCCTCAGCTATTGGAAGATAGTTGGCGAAACTTCCTATAACATAAACCGATGATTTGTTAGGTGCTACTAAACCAAAAACAACAGTACTGTCGTTCCGTATATTTATTCCGGGTTCAGTTCCTGAAGGTGGATCTTGTATCACCAAGGGATTTTTTGTTACGATAAAGGTAGAGTCCACTGCAGTATCAGAAGCAGACACAGCAGTGATCAGAAGTTCATTGATTCCCGGTTGAGTTAATAAATAAGTATAAGATAAAGAATCATCAAAAACCTGCTTTACCAGACCACCATTTACATAAAGAGACATAGTTGAAGAGTCGGATGCAGCAGCATAAACTTCTGCTACATCGTTCAGGTCTGAAAAATAAAAGGAGGCAGCGGTAGAAGAGGGATTGACAAAACGAGCTGCCAAACCCGAACTATACAGTGGATGAAAAATGTCCGACCCATCAGGATTCTTACCTTCTGCGGATCCATCTTCATTTCTAAACACCATGGCCAGATTATATGCTGTGACATTTCCCGGAATATTATAATACGCATCCGGGACCATAGTGATCTCCCATTCATCGTTTCCAATGGAAGTCATCTCTCCTACTCCATCATCCTGACCCCAGTTCCCAATGGTATAGGAACCGGTCCAAACATACTGATCAGGGTTGGTTCCAATTGACGAATGCATATAAACTTTGTTTACGCCTAGCATCGCACCGGAAGCTACTTCCTTTGCATCGAAGATGATCTTGACCACTCCATCCTGCTTTGGGAAAATTGGTTCGACTCTAATAATTTGTGCATTCAGCTGAAGAGAAACTATTATCAGCAACAAGACACTGTAGAATATTTTCATATTGATGTGATGTTTACTCGGTAAAGATAAGGCAGATTGTATTTAGGACAAACACCTTCCTGTCATATGCTCTAATATGATAAACAAAATGTAATTACCGGAGAGGTGTCCTATTTCAATAAAGAGATCTTTTGACTCAGAACATATCCATCTACCGTAAGTAATATATTGTAGATACCGTTGCTGAGTTCACTTCCATTTTGATCTCTTCCGTCCCAATGTATGACCTTCTTACCAGCATGGTTCTGGATATCGAAAGATCTTACCGTTCTTCCAAGCATATCTGCAACACTAGCAGAAATTTTATCATTAGTTGATTGAGTAAATTCAATAATGGTAGAATTTGACATTGGATTAGGGTAAACACTAATTCCACCGTCCAAAATATAATCTTCAATGCCACTTGCGGTTGTATCAACACAGACAGTATCCCTGCTTCCAGAAAAAGATGCTGCCAGACTATTATTCCCGGCATCAACCACCTGTTGATTTACCGATGCTAAATCTATAATAGAATAATATCCAAATGGATTATTTACACAGGAACTGGTAAGGAAAGCTGTACCCGGTTTGTTTCGAATTGCAAAAGTGATTCTCTGCAGATCCTCCACTGATGTAACATTAAACCACGTTAAGATATCAAAAGTGATACAATATTCATTTGGATTCCCGCTGGCAGTCATACCGGTTCCATCATCCCCGGAAAAAGTCTGGAAAGATGGTACCAATGCATTACCCATAGAATCTTCCGCTCGTGAAAAGAAGAAGAATCCTGTGGTGACACTATCCATAGAACAACCACCAGTTGATGTGTAAGTTTTGTCGAAACAAAATGTGATCGAATCATTTGCAAAATCGCAAACTATTTGAGCATCTACTGCGGTAATGCTAGCAGATAGAAATATCACAAGGAGTAAATTTTTGAATTGCATTTCTAACGGTTTAATTAGCACAAATAAAAGGCAATTTTAGATCAAAATTGTCAAAAGTTGTTAAAAACTTAATGAAGTTAACAAAATCAAAAAAAGCCATCCGAAATTGGATGGCTTTTTATAAGTCTTTAAGTTAACCGGTTTATTTTCCCGCAACTAAGATTCTTTCTGATCTTACAGCTTCGTCAGACTTTACAACTACGAAGTATACTCCTGACTGAACCTGAGTACCGTTATCTGAGCTTCCATTCCAGTTTAAAGTATACTGGCCTGCAGAAGCACTTTCGTTGAAAAGAGTGCTAACTTCTGAACCGATCGCGTTGTAAATTGTAACGCTGAGGTTATCTGCATATTGAGAAAGAGAAAACTCGATCGTAGCAGATTCAGAAACAGGGTTTGGGAAAACAGAAGTTGAGGAGATTGCGTCTAACTCTGAAATACCAGTTGCTGCGCAAGTAGACTCACATCTGTCCCAGCAGAAAGTGACAGTATCACCAGCAGCAGGAATTTCAATGATTCTGTTAATATTTCCAGAACCATCATCAAGCCCACAGCCACCTGCTGCGATCGCATTTGTGTCTACACCTTCATTCATCCCCCAATCACCATTTACAAATTTGTATTGAAGTGTATCTCCAACGGAAACTGCGGGAAAAGTAACCGTGATCTCCCAAATGTTGTTTCCAAGATCGACCAATGCGCTATTTGCATCAGTAGGTGTCCAGTTGACCATTGCATTGGCGCCATTCATAGCACCATGATCTGCAAAGTTACCACCAACTCTGATTCCAGTAGGATCAATAGTCGCTCCCATGGCATAATTGGTTACGTCCACTCTGAAAGTGACATCAGTCTGAGCTATTGACGAAAAGCTCATTGCTGATAAAACAAGTGTTACAAGTAAAATTCTAAAATTCATAATGTTTAGTGTTTAAGTAATAAATGTTTCAAAATTAATTTTCAAATTGATGATTAGCTCATCGACTTTCTAATTGTATGACGTTAATAACTACAAAAGCGTTTACTTTTGAAGCCAATTTGTGGAGCTAAGGGGATTCGAACCCCTGACCCCTTGGCTGCCAGCCAAGTGCTCTAGCCAGCTGAGCTATAGCCCCTTTCAATACTCCGCCAAATATATATAATCTTATGTCTTTTCCGATGTCAATAAATCAACAATAATCGAGCCTGTTTTTTCGGATGCACTTGTTTCTCCAAGCGCTCTATTTATCTCGCTATATGCATCTAATATTTCATTTCTTTTATTTGTATATAAAATGCTCTCCAACTCTTTTTTTAGGTTCATTTTGTTCAGGTCACTTTGTATGAGCTCCGGGATGAAATTTTTATCTAAAATTAGATTCGGCATGGCAATGTATTTCACTTTTACAAGCATTCTACCGATCCAATACGATAGGAAGCTCCCTTTGTAGCAAACAATTTGAGGTGTACCGATCAATGCTGTTTCAAGCGTCGCAGTACCTGAGGTCACCAGTGCTGCTTCAGACGATCTTAATAAATTATAAGTATCATCATAGATCACGCTCACATTTCTCTTGCTTGTACCCTTATAATACTCTTGTGGAATTTCTTTGAGTCCAGCTATCACCAACTGATAGTCTTTGAAATTATCCTCGATACTCAGCATATGCTTTAGCATCTTACTGATCTCCTGCTTTCGACTACCTGGCAATAAAGCTATGATGGGTTTTTCCTCTAACTGATGATCCCCAATAAAGCTATGCTTCGATTTAAAATGATGTTTATGGATCACATCTGAAAGCGGGTGTCCCACATAGTCTACATCCATTCCCCATTTAGCATAAAACTCTTTTTCAAAAGGAAGGATCACGATCATTTTATCAATTGTTTTTTTGATCTTGTGGATTCTCGATTCCTTCCAGGCCCAGATCTGAGGTGAAATATAATAGATGAGTTTGCAATCGAGTTCTGCCACAAATTCAGCGATCCTTAAATTAAATCCGGGATAATCTATCAGGATTACAGCATCAGGTTTATATTGTTGGATGTCCTTTTTACAGAATTTGATTTTTCTGAGGATAAGCGGAAGGTGCTTTACAACTTCAGCAAATCCCATGAAAGCAATATTTTTATAGTGTTCAACGAGATCGCCACCTGCTTCTTTCATTTTATCACCACCCCAAAAACGAATTTCAGCATTTGGATCTTTACTTCTCAAAGATCTAATGAGGTTGGATCCATGAAGGTCCCCTGATGCTTCACCGGCTATGATATAGTACTTCATCAGAAGTAGAGAAAGAGCATAACAGCAAATGCATAGATAAATGTGATCGTTAATATTCCCTGCATAGCATGTCCCTTTTTAGTCTTAGAATAGATGATGAAAGGAAGAATATTACTGAAAATCGATATTACCGCCTTGAACTTGAATGAAAAATTCCTGACCATGATCTCTTTTCCTTCAAGGATCACTCCCAGTTCATGTAAAATAACGAAAACCATAGCTGGTATAACTAGTCCAACTATTAATCCTGTTAAAAAAGTATCGTTTCTAAGCATCGATATCCCATTTTTCATTTATATAATTAATCGCGTGGTAGGCAGTCATATCAAATTGTACCGGTACAACTGATACGTAATCATTCTTTAGCGCCCACTCATCAGTATCTTCACCGTGGTCATGATTCACAAATTCACCTGTCAACCAATAATACTTTTTCCCACGTGGATCTGTTCTCTCAGAGAATTCTTCCACCCATTTAGCTCTTGCCTGCCGGCAAATTCGTATACCTTTTATCTCATCTGGGTTTAACGGTGGAATATTGACATTAAGTAACGTGCTCTCAGGTAAACCGTCTTTAAGCAAATTTTTTGCAATTATGGAAGCATACTTCTGCGCTCCTGAAAAGTCTGCATCGAAATGATAGTCACAAAGTGAAAAGCCGATCGCAGGGATTCCTTCTATGGCTGCTTCTGTTGCAGCAGACATTGTTCCGGAGTATAGAATATTGATAGACGAATTTGCTCCGTGATTAATACCGGAGACACATAAATCAGGCCGACGATGTAGAATTTTATCAACGGCTAATTTTACACAGTCGACCGGTGTACCGCTGCATTGATAACCTTCAACACTGCCAAATACTTTCACCTTTTCCAGTCTCAGCAGATTGTTAATTGTGATAGCATGTCCCATTCCAGACTGTGGACCGTCTGGAGCAACAACAACAACCTGACCGATCTCACTCATAACCTCCACAAGGGCTTTCAATCCCGGTGCTGAAACCCCATCATCATTTGTAACTAATATTAGCGGATTGTCTGTTGCCATTTCAAAATAATAATAGAGATATTATAAAAATTAAAGAACCAACGAGAAACAAAATAAAGGTATAAGGTAAAATATCTTTAGCTTTTAAGCCTGTGATTGCTAACAACGGCAAAGCCCAAAAAGGTTGAAGCATATTCGTGATCTGATCACCGTATGCTAATGCCATTACCGCTTTTGAATAAGATAGTCCGTATTGATTTGCTGCTTCTATTACAACCGGGCCTTGAACCGCCCATTGTCCTCCCCCGCTTGGTACAAAAAGATTGACAATGGCTGCGCTTATGAAAACATTTATTTCAAGCGGAATTAATGTGGAAAACTGAATAAGAGAGCTGGAGAATATCTCGATCAGTCCACTTGATTTCATGATCCCTAATATTCCAAAATACAATGGAAACTGAATGAGAATTCCTGCGGACCCTTTAATGGCGTCATTTGAAGCACGAACGAAATTGGTTACCCCTGGATGCATCGTGATCGAAAATCCGAACAATGCAAGGATGATAAAATTTAGATTCAAAAACTCGAGGCCTAAATGCTCCGGTTTGATAATGGAAAGATAAAGTGCAAACAAGATCATGCTTCCGCCAAACAAAATGCTTAATAAGCCGGATCTGTCCAATCTCACTCCCTCTTCAGGATCATGTTCCTCAGTATTTTCACTCTTTCTCAATGATGCTCCTTTATCAAAATCTTCACTTTTACGTTTTCCAAGTAAATACATCAACAAAGACAAAGCGATCAACGAAACGAATACTGCGAAAATATTCATGGAGGAAAATAGTGTCGATTGCGTACTCAATACACCAATTGTACCTTCTAAAAAATGATCTGGTGTTGCGATAACAAGAGGCGCAGATCCCGACAAACCTGCATGCCATATCATCAATCCGGAATATCCAGCAGCTCCAATCAAAGGATAGTTCAAATTAATACCGCTTGCTTTCGCATGTTCAGCTACCTTCCTAGCGAGAATCGCACCAAAAATCAATCCTAATCCCCAATTCACTAACGAGACGACCATCGTAGAAAATGTAACTATTAGAGCTGCTTTAGAGTTACTACTGCAAAATTTCACGATCCCTCGAATAAGAAAATTAAATGCTTTTGAAACAGCAAGAATATGACCTAGCACGAGAATGAGGATCATTTGCAATGTAAAAGTGAGATAAGGACCAAATGTAAGTCCGCCGTACCAACCTTCAGAAATCTCTATTATAGATGTTGGAGTAATGACCAGTGCAAGGAAAAATGTAATAAAGGTGAGCATGATCGCTATTGTAAACGGAAGAGGAAGATATCTTCTTACAAATCGAATATATGCCTCAAGAAATGAAATCATTCTTCTAATTTCCTTCAAAAGAAACAAAAAAAAGGGGAATCAATCTGATTCCCCTGGCTCAATGTGTTGCTAATTGGATTTACTCCTTGATGAATTTCTTCACCACTTCTTTCTTCCCATCGGTTATCCGACAAAAATAAATTCCACTTTGAAGTTCTTTAAGATCCAACTGCAATGTATTTCCACTCATTTCATAATATTCGTTTGTATATACCACCTGTCCCAGAGCATTCATCAGTTCTAATCTAAACTGCTCCTCGAATCCAGCCATCTGTATTGTTGCTTTCTGACTCGCCGGATTAGGATAGATCAGTATTTTTCCCTCATCGTTTCCTTCAAACATCGGGTTGCCGATCGCAGATGAAGATGAACTTCCAGTAGTGCTAAAAGTATTCAAATAGGAAAAACTGGAACTATAAGAACCGCAATTTGTCCTTACTTGCCATTCATAACTGGTATTAGGGCTTAATCCGATAGCAAAGTAGGTAGTCGACAAAGATTGTATTGATACCCAAGCACTAGAGCCACTTACTCTTCCCCGAATGATATAAAAAAATGCACCAGGAACTGGAGACCAATGAAGCTGAACACTGTTATTTGTGATGTTACTTGTTGAAAGCTGAATTGGAGCATGACATCCAACACCAAACGTATCTAATGGTGAATATGCTGAGGTCGAATTACCATTATCGCAAACGGAGCGTACCTGCCATTCGTAAGCATAACCTGCCAAACCGGATGCAGTATAAGATGTTCCACTTACAGTTAAGTTAACCCAGGAGCTGGTGTTCAATGCCCTTCCTTGAATTACGTATGAAGTTGCATTAGATACAGGATCCCAGTTTAAAGTAGCCTTACTGCTTGTTATGTTTGTCACATTTAAGTTTTGCGGTGGCAAGCACGGCAAAAGGTTTCCATTGATATTGATATTATCAAGGTATAGATTGTTACCGTAACCATTCACATTGACAAAACGAATAGTGATGATACTCCCGGCATAGCTATCCAAATTGATGGTTTCATTTCTCCAGTCATTTGAGGACGAAGGAGAGAACGCTGTAGTCTGATCGGGAACAGTTGCAAGTATGCTTCCTGATTTATTAAAGACAACATCTGAAAATGAATTACAATTTGGAGCAATTTCCACTCGCATTCCATCGGAGTAAGTATTGTCATATTGCGCATAAGCAACATCAAATGTCAATGTTGCCGTACTATTTCCACTAAGATCTAATTGCATGGAAACAAAGTAGTCTTCGTTACCACTGGCATTATAAGTAAAGTTATCTACAAAAGTTGCTCGTGTAGACCCTCCGCTGGCACCTGTTACACTTGCTGCAAGCTGCCATGTATTTGAACCATCAGGATTTTCTATCGTCCAACCTTGAGGAACAAAACTACCTTGGAAATCTTCCATCAAAGGTAGAGTCTGACCTGAATCACAAGCAGATGGCAAACTGCAACCAGAAGAATTGACCAGGCTGTAACGCAAACCACCTTGTGAAAACAAAGCTTGCATTCTACTTATCTGACCGTTTGTAAAAAGGTTTTTACAATTGTCATAAGTATAGTCCATGTAATTCTCGTACATATCTACTTCATCTACTGGTGTTTCGGTACATGTGTTTGGGTTAGAAGGACAACCGAATGTAGCATTTGCTACAGGTGGAGTGTCGCATACTCTGTCACCTGAATTTCCACATGAAGAAGCAGAAGTGCCTGCACAAGCATCATTAAACGTATGGTACAAGTTTAAGTAATGTCCAACTTCGTGAGTCATTGTTCTACCGTCCTGATATCCGCTTAAAAGATGGCTTCCGGTTGCACCAAAAACGTTAGGATCGCAAACGATCCCATCTATCGATGCCGGAGCACCTGGGAAATATGCAAATCCCAAAACATTCCCTTGAAGCTCACAAACCCAGACATTCAAATACTGAGCCGCAGGCCATGGGTCTTTACCTCCGGATGAAGCAGATTTCATATCATTTGTGTTCGAATCAAAGGATGTTGTATTTGTAAATGTTCGGGTAATCCCATCAGTGGGGTTACCGCTTGGATCAGTGGTAGCGAGACAAAATTCGATCAACGGATCTCCCGCCACAGATTGAAACATCGATCTGGTCTGATTTGTGTCTGCATTAAGTCTTCTGAAATCTTCATTTAAAACATCTATCTGACTATAAACCACATTGTCAGAAAGGTTAGAAGCTGCATTGTTATACAGTATATGAACAACTACGGGTATTGTAACGATTGCCGAATTCCTGTTGTTCGCAGCAGCAGACTGGCTTTGAATAAAATTATTTGTAAATTTTTCGAGGGCAGCTCGTCTTTTAGCATAATCAGGATCGATCTGATCCTGTAACGCTATATGATCCATTGTTTTACATGGTTCCTGAGACTGGACAGAAAATATACAAATCCCTGTCAGTAGAAATAAAAACAATATTCTTTTCATAAATGAAGATGGTAAATGATGATCGTTAATTGGTAATTCTTAGAGAATTATAAAAATACGAAATTTTTTCCTGTATAACGAACATCTATTCACATCTTAAACTAGCTCTGATCAGAGCTTTATTATCTTTTCTTCTACATTAATATTCGGCGTAGAGAGTTTTAACATATAAACTCCTTTGCTGAATTCCTTCATATTGATCGTGATGAAATTCGAGTAGTTAGCACTCAGTTTCCGTACCGATTTACCGGCAACATCTACGATCTCTATCATCAACTCATCTTTTGGCTGTTCGAGTGATATATTTAATATATCTCCAACTGGATTAGGAAAGGCTATAAACATAATTTCTGATTCAATTTTATCAATTCCAACATTCGTACTATCTATTTTCTGTGTTCTAAAGTCCATAATGGCTGAAAAACCTGATGTTATGTCATTAACTTCATCGCAAACCGATTGTATCTTCCACTCATACTTCGTATCCGCTTCCAACGTCTCAAGTTCCAGTGTTGCATAAAGCGCGTCTACAGTCACTTCTGTCCACGAAGACTCCGATGAATCCTTCCAATGGATCAGGTATTCATCTAAGCTGATGTTAAGATCCCACTGAAGTGTTGCTTTATCTGCTTCAATATTTACTGCGGAAATATTCGATGGTAGGTTGCAATTCGATGCAGCTAATCCAAAAGTATCCAGCTGTGAATAGTTTGACACATTGCTTCCTCCGGCATTACAATTTGATCTTACCTGCCACTCATACAGCATGGAGTTATTCAATCCTGTTGCCTGGTAGCTGTTTCCACTGTTTACATCTATTGTGATCCAACTTGTTTCTGTTAGCCCTTTTGCACGGATGGTATAATCTAATGCTCCGTTTACAACTTCCCAATCCAAGACAACTGACGTTTCCTGTACATTGCTCACAGATAACTGTGTGGGAGATGTACATGGAACCGACATGGATGCTCTGTCTGCTACATGGATATCATCCAAATACAAATTGTTTCCATATCCATTTACGTTCGTAAACTTAAACTGGATCACATCATTTAAATATTGGGATAATGGTACGGTATCACTTCTCCAATCCGAAGCAGACATAGGGAACCATTCTGATGTAGAATTTGGAGCCGTCGCCAATGCTGAACCCGCTTTGTCATATACATGTGGATCAAATGTTGTACCACAATCATTACTAACGCTCACTTTCAGTCCATCAGCATATTGAGAAGAGTATTGAGCATAGGCAACATTGAATATTAAGACCGGATCAGATAGTCCACTTAGATCAATATTT
The DNA here is from genome assembly GCA_013001465.1 of Chitinophagales bacterium. Taxonomy (GTDB): domain Bacteria; phylum Bacteroidota; class Bacteroidia; order Chitinophagales; family JABDMM01; genus JABDMM01. Next base: position 16,148 of record JABDMM010000021.1, read on the forward strand.
TCAGTCGTTAGGTGATCTTCCTGCCCACTGGAATTATAATTATGATTGTTCATATAGGCTACCTTAGCAATATTATTGCTGGCATTCTTTGTGGATTTCAGCTCCCATGTTTTTCCGTTATCCGTATTTTCGAGCGACCAACCTGCCGGTTGCAACACCCCGCTGCTAAACGAATAATAAAATGGGCTATTTGTACCACTATTATCTACTGTTATATAATTAGACTTAGTTATGTTCTGACTTCCATTTGCATTGGTTGCAATTAGTGTCACAGAGTAGATACCATTTGAATTATAACTAACTACCGGATTCTGTATGGATGAAGATGCCGGGCTTCCTCCGCTAAATGTCCATGACCATGAAGTTGCACCATTTGTGCTCATATCAGTAAACTGAACGGATTCACTTGGACAGATCAGAGTGGAGTTTGAGATAAAGTCAGGTACCGGTGGACCGTTTACAGGTACGCATCCAATGCTATTCAATAAACTGGATCTAGTACCATTGAGCGTAGCGATCATTCTATCTCGCTGACCTTTGGTAAACAAATTCATGCACGCATCGTCGCTGTAATCCATATAATTTTGTACCATACTAATTACACCGCAACTGGTCGCTGATTGCGAACATCCATAGTTTGCAGCTGATACTGGAGGAGTGTCACATACTCTATCTCCTGTTGTTGCACAATCTGAACCACATCCTGCATTAAAAGTATGTAACAAGTTCAACCAGTGACCAATCTCGTGAGTTGTTGTTCTACCTAAACTGTAGTTAGTATTATTCGGATTCAATGGATACTTTCCAAAATATCTGTGATCTACGACCACACCATCTTGATTTGCACTGGCACCGGGAAAAGTAGAGTATCCCAGATACCCATCAGCTAGTTTCATAACCCAAATATTCAAATAAGAATTTCTCGACCAGATCGTAGCCGGCTTTATTGTTCCTTCAATATAAGAAGTAGAATAAGATGTTTGATTGTAATTATATCTGAGAATACCGTTAGTTGCAGCACCATTAGGATCCTGCTGTGCAAGACAAAACTCGATCTTCGAATCCGCTGCATCGGAAAGAAAAGAAGCCGGAGTATTAACAGTATCAGCATTTTGTCTTCTGAAATCTTTGTTTAGAACGTCTATTTGAGATTGCACTTGTGCATCTGTGATATTCTGATTACTTCCAATGGGATCTCCATTATGAATGATATGAACCACTATCGGAATTGTAATGACATTACCGGATCGCATTCCATAAGACATGTATCTCTGAAGCTGAGCTTCAATATCTCTCATTCTATCATCCAGCTTTGGATCGCTTTGTTTCATTTGCGCAAGTACATCCGCAGTTCCACAAAGCACCGGATTCTGAGCCATAGCTGACCCCATAGGTAACAATAGAACTAATAATGTTCCTTTCAACACTCTCAACATCTTCATCATCTCACGGTAATTATTATATCATATTATATTTACTTTTTTCATATACGATATGATAATTATATAGTTACATAATTGTTCAAGTGTGAAGATTGAAGGATGAATTCTGTTGTATGCCCGATTCCCGATTCCCAACTCCCGATTCCTGACTCTATTTTCCCAGGGAAACGACTTTGAATGACCTGTAGGTACCGTCTTCTTGCTTAACCTTTATAACATAAACTCCGGGTTGCTGTGCGGACATATCCAATTTGTTGACATTAACATTGGATTCAGAAGTAATCAATTGATTATGAATACTATAAATTTCATAATTACTGATAGCCTTACTGAAATACAACCAATTTTCAGTCGGATTTGGGTATATCGATAAAGGATTTTCCAACGAATTCTTTGAACTTGGTGTAGTAAACGAATTTACAGGAGCGATATCAGAATAAGTAAATACGGAATTATTAAACTCACAAGCTTGCCTCACAGTCCATTGATATGATGTTGATGGGCTTAAAGAAGTAGCTAAATAAGAAGTAGTTCCGGCACTTACATTGATCGAGACAATTTGCTGCGACCCTGATTGTTTTCCAAGTATATTGTACCCAAAAGTATTTGCTACAGGTGCCCAGTTTAGAGTTGCACTAGTGGGAGTTAGATTGGTAACACTCAGGCTTGTCGGAGGATTGCAAAAGAGATCGATCGTGTCAAATTCAGTATATGTTGAAACTATTGAACTGGCTGCATTACATACTGTACGGATCTGCCAGATATAGCTTCGGTTCCCTGGCAGGTTTTTCGCGACATAGGTACTTGCAGCACCATTATTCACTGTAATATTTACGAAAGAAGCATCATTAACGCCTTTTCCTCTTATCTCATATTTTTCAGCTCCAGTTTGACTTGTCCAGGTTAGACGCACATCATTCGAGTTTAAAACAGTGTTCGAAATTGGTACCGGATTTTTGCAGCTTGCACTGTCGAAAAAACATACATTATCGATCGCTGCCTCGACCACATGCCCTGTTCCGGGAAGATCAGATGCGACAACTTCCAGTTTCATTTGATTTGTTGGTGCTAGAAAGTCAGTTACTCTCAATAGCTTCTCATTCCACATTGAGAAATTGGGTGCATTTGGCGGCACACTAAAAATTCCAACTTTACTAATTCCATTATCCAGAAAAAATTTCAAAGTATCATCACTAACCGTTGAACCACCGCCTACAAAGTACCACCAATTAAATCCTAGGTATGGATCATTATAAGAACTAAGATCTGCAAGAGGAGAATTTAATGTTGTCGTCCCATTATCAACATCGTCATTACCGGCAGCTCCGCCGCCATTACCTGTTATAAAACATCTATCACCCAGATCATCAATAACATCAGCATCCGGATTAGATGGTATAGAATTAAGGAAGGTTCCTATGGGTATACCGATCTCCCATCTTCCTGTTGAAGCTGAACTGTTTTCAGTCCAGGAGTTATCAAGAACGAAATCATCCTTATAGCCTTGATCCAGAGTAAAATTGATTACGGCCCCTGGATTGATTGTCATCGAAATCATGCCACTTTGAAAACCCCATTTACCAGCGAAACCATCGTATTGACCCTCAGGGAAATTGGGGATCGTGTAGTTTCCATTTGCATCGGTTGTTGCAGAAAATTCATCAAATCCAGTCCTGAAAGCGATCTTGGCATTGGATATCGGATTTCCATTTCCGGCTTCAGTAACTGTACCGGTAAGTGTAAAAAGCGTTGCAGCAGCTAATTCAACATTTAATAATGTTGTTATCCCATTAGATAAGGTAATGTTTGATACTGTCTTAGAAAGGTAGCCTGTCTTTGAAAATGTAGCGCTATATGTTCCTGCATCCATAGTACCATCTGCGTACTGCCCTGTAAAGTCAGAAGTAGTGGAAATATCAACTGCAGACATTTCTACCAATACATTGTTCAAAGGCGCTGTGGTAATGCTATCAGTAATGTTTCCCTCAATAAAACATGCTCTTTGATATATTGGCTCAAGGACAAATAATCCTTGTTCAATATCAGAAGCAATGATATTTCCCGATGGTAGATAAGGATAAACTCCCCAGCAACCAGCAAATCCAGCTCCGCTAAAAGGAGATGTATCATAATTTCCAGATTGAATAAGCTTATTCGGCTTGGAAACATCGACTATAACTACACCATCACGGTAATAGGAGATAATCGCGAAATTGTTTTTAACAAATACGTTATGAGGAATGACTCCTTGCCCGGGACTTGACTGAAATACATCTGTCTGTGTAATATTGCCCAGGTTACTTACGTCATATGCTCCAATAAAAGCACCACTTACTTCATCAGTTGTGTAAAGAGTACTTCCATTATTACCGATCCAAACATTATGTGTGAAGTTGCTTGGTGTCGATTGTGTAGCCATCACAATTGGATTTGACTTATTGCTAACATCTACAACAGAAAATATCCCATCGCTGATCTCTGCAGACCACATAGTATCTCCACGGACATAACAATCGTGAATATATCTAACATTATATACTCCTTCAAGAACAGGAGCTTTAGGGTCAGGGTTTAGATCTAAGATTATAGCTCCTCCAACCCCGTAATTTGCACCAACAACATATGCATATCCATTTTCATCGATAAAGACATTATGTGCTGAAGAAAAGGGGACACTGACTGTGCCTGTATAGTTTACTGAAGTAACGGTATCTGGTAAATTACTGAGATCTACGATTCGCATCCCACCAGAAGATTCATTCGTCACATAAGCGTGATTGTTATAAACCTTGATATCCCTCCAACTAGAACTAGGTCCGTTTAAAAAGAACAGCTCTGTTGGATTTCCGGGTTCGCTGATATCTACAATAGACAAACCGTTGAAGACTCCGACAAGGGCATATTCATTCCCAGCTGAATCGGCATAACCCCAAATATCAGATAAGTCCGATGAATACGGTAACGTACCCAATAGACTCATGTTTTGTTGAGCATTACTTTGACTTAAAAGGGTGAAAGTCAAAAGCAAGCTCACAATGAGCGTTCTTTTCATAATGTTGATTGGTTGTATTATAACACTAAAAATAAGTAATATCAATATCTGAACCAAGTTTTATCCAAGGAAAGGATATCTGTAATCTGATGGTGTTACAAAATTTTCCTTAATAGAACGTGGAGATACCCAACGAATAAGATTCCACTTCGATCCGGCTTTATCATTTGTGCCTGATGCTCTTGCACCTCCAAAAGGTTGCTGATCTACGACGGCTCCTGTTGGCTTATCATTTATATAAAAATTCCCGGCCGCATTTCGAAGTTTCCAACTCGCTTTTGCTATAGCAGCTCTATCTTTCGAAAATATAGCACCCGTGAGAGCGTATGGTGATGTCCGATCTGCAATGTCAAGGATTTTGTCGAACTCATCTTGTTTATACACATATATTGTAAGAACAGGACCAAAAATCTCTTCACACATAGTAGTGTAATCGGGTTTGTCAGCCTGAATTACTGTTGGTTCAATGAAATAACCTTCGCTTTTATCAAAATTGCCTCCTGCTATAATGGTCTGGCCATCTTTTTTAGCATTCTCAATATAAGAGCTGATACTATCGAAAGATCTCTCATCGATGACAGCATTTATAAAGTTGGAGTGCTTTTCTACCGTCCCCATGTTAAAATCCTTGAGATCAGCGACAAGATATTTCTTTACATCATCCCATAAATTTTCCGGAATATATGCTCTTGAAGCTGCACTACACTTTTGCCCTTGATATTCAAACGCCCCTCTGGAGAGTGCAGTCGCAACTTGCTTAGCATCAGATGTAGGATGCGCAATTACGAAATCCTTCCCCCCCGTCTCACCTACGATCCTTGGGTAGGAACGATAATTAGCAATATTATTCCCTATGGTTTTCCACATAAACTGGAAAGTAGCTGTCGATCCGGTAAAGTGAATACCAGCAAAATCCTTATGGTTAAAACATACATCACCGGTAACCGGACCATCAGTATACACTATATTGATCACACCATCAGGTAATCCAGCCTCTCTGAATAGTTCCATGATTACCCAAGCAGAATATATCTGGGTATTAGAAGGTTTCCAGACAATGGTATTGCCCATCAATGCAGGTGCTGCTGCAAGATTGGCTCCGATTGAAGTAAAATTAAAAGGAGTAACAGCAAGTATAAATCCTTCCAGTGGGCGATATTCCATATTGTTCCAGATCCCCGGCATCGAATTTGGCTGGTCCTCATAAATCTCAAGCATATACTTCACATTGAACCTTAAGAAATCGATGAGCTCACAAACTGCGTCGATCTCAGATTGATACACATTCTTTGACTGACCGAGCATGGTTGCGGCATTCATCTTATATCGATAAGGCCCTGCAAGCAGATCAGCCGCCTTGAGGAAAATTGCTGCCCTGTCTTCCCATGAAAATTTCTCCCATTCTTCTTTCGCTTTCAAGGCAGCGTCAATTGCCTGCTCAACATGAGAAGCATCGCCTTTATGATAATGCCCAAGAACATGTGAAGTCTCATGTGGTGGGTGTATGCTGATTTTCTTCGACGTTGTGATCTCTTTACCACCGATAAACATTGGAATGTCGACCTCTTTATTCTTTAAAGATTTTAATGTTTCATCTAATGCCCTTCTCTCTGCAGATTTAGGCGCATAACTTAAAACTGGTTCGTTTTGGATCTCTGGTAATGTAAACCGTCCTTTTGACATATAATTTTCTTTTTTGGAAGCACAAAAGTACAGATTATCGATTAGAACAATAAGGGCATTTGGATCAATTAGGTCAATGGTGGAAATTGTACTAACTAACTGGCTGTACTAATTGTACTAATTGAACAGCAAATTGTGAACAAGTTCCATGACTTAAACTTCCGTCAACATACGAAAATTGGCAACTTAGCAGTTATTTGTAAGTCAAAGCATGAGTGTGTCAGGAAAAAAGAAAAGCAGCAATATAAAAAGTAAGCCGAAACGCAGGAGTACAAAGAGCTTAAAGATGAAAGGCCCAGGTGAAAGAACTCAAAAGATCTTTGGGATCATTTTGTTGTTCTTTTCTTTTATTCTTCTCTTATCTTTTGTTTCGTATATCAATACGTTTCAGGTAGACCGTTCTGAAATGTTGAACGATCCATGGACTGCTCTATTTGATAAAGATATCACTGTTAAAAACAGCATGGGTAGACTTGGTGCTTTCCTTTCTCACCTGTTTATTTATCGCTTGTTTGGTTTTGCTTCGTTTATAATTATTGCATTGATCACCGCAAGTGGACTAAATGTGGTCTTTCAAAAGAGAATTTTCAATCTTGGGAAGTTGCATTTGAAAGCTTTTGTAGCATTGATCTGGTTCTGCACTGTTCTTGCTTTTGCACATCTCATGATGCACCCAAGTGGTTCTCTGCCTTGGGGCGGAGGTTTTGGAGAGTACCTGAGTGGTCCGGAAGGTTTACTCACCGGATTTATTAAACCCGCAGGAACAGCAGCGCTCATTTTCGTCACTTTTCTCAGTTATATCGTCTGGAAATTCAATGTTAACTTTTCAAGAATTCTGGATATCAAAATTCCTGGTTTTAAAAAGGAATTTGAGGATGCAGATCTGGATCCGAATGCTAAACATATTATCTCTACTGATGAATCTTTATTCGAAAAAGACCAGATAGAATCTACAGCTCCGGAACTTTCGCAAACAATAGTTCCACCTGTTCCGGAAAACAAGCCGGAAAACTCTGAAAGCGGTTCTATGGATCTGGAGATCACTCAGGAGTCCGCAAAGCCTGCAAAAAAATCGACCACTTCAGAGGAAGATCCCGATTTCAGTATCGAAGAAACTGTCGAGGAGAAAATCATCGACTCCCCGGAAAATAAAGGGAACTATGATCCTACACTAGATCTATCACAATACAAGTATCCATCACTCGACCTTCTTGAAGTTCATGGAAGTGAGAAAGTAAAAATCGATTCGGAAGAACTTGAAAGAAATAAAAATCAGATCATTCAAACTCTGAATAATTACAACATTCAGATTTCTAAGATCAAGGCTACAATAGGTCCTACAGTTACACTTTATGAAATTGTACCCGCACCAGGAGTCAGGATCTCGAAAATAAAGAACCTCGAGGATGATATCGCACTCAGTCTTGCAGCTTTAGGGATACGGATTATAGCTCCCATTCCCGGAAAAGGAACTGTTGGTATTGAGGTACCAAATGTCCACAAAGAAACCGTTTCAGTTCGCACGCTTTTGTCTTCTGAAAAATTCAGGAATACAAAAATGGAACTTCCAATTTCTTTGGGAAAAACCATTTCTAATGAGATCTTCATCACCGATCTTGCAAAAATGCCGCACTTGTTAGTTGCCGGTGCTACAGGTCAGGGTAAATCTGTTGGGATCAATGCCATTATTGTCTCATTACTATACCACTGTCACCCTTCTCAGTTGAAGTTTGTGCTTGTAGACCCTAAAAAGGTCGAGTTGTCTTTATTCAATTCAATTGAAAAACACTTTCTTGCAAAATTACCAGGTGAAGAGGAACCGATCATAACCGATACCAAAAAGGTAGTCAATACGCTCAATGCACTTTGTATTGAAATGGATACACGGTATGATCTTTTGAAGCAAGCCTATGCAAGAAATATAAAGGAATACAATAAGAAGTTCGTAGAACGTAAGTTAAATCCTGAAAAAGGGCATCGCTTTCTTCCCTATATAGTTCTCGTAGTAGATGAATTTGCAGACTTGATCATGACTGCCGGTAAAGAAGTAGAAATGCCGATAGGGCGTCTGGCTCAGCTTGCACGTGCAATTGGTATTCACCTTATTCTCGCTACGCAAAGGCCATCAGTCAATATTATAACCGGTACGATCAAAGCGAACTTTCCTGCCAGGATCTCATTCAGAGTAACTTCAAAAGTGGATTCGAGAACGATCCTCGATCAAGGTGGAGCAGAGCAATTGATCGGTCGTGGTGATATGCTTCTAACGACCGGTGGTGATCTCATCAGAATACAATGTGGTTTTGTCGATACTCCTGAGGTTGATAAAATTTGCAATTTTATTGCTGATCAACAAGGCTATCCTGATGCTTTCTTGCTTCCTGAATATATTGATGAGAATGAAGCAAAAGCCCAAGGCGGAATTTCTGAAGAACGAGATCCACTTTTTGAAGATGCAGCAAGAGTAATAGTTCAAAACCAACAAGGATCAACTTCTATGATCCAGAGGAGACTTAAGCTCGGTTATAACCGGGCCGGAAGGCTTATGGATCAACTCGAAGATGCGGGTATAGTGGGTCCAAACCGAGGCAGTAAGGCTAGAGAAGTATTGTTTAATTCTGAAATGGAGTTGGAACAATATTTGCAAAGCAGTAATACTATAACAAGCGAGTAAATGAAATACATAACTGCCGTAGTACTTTCCTTAATTTTAATGAGCTTTTCTTCTCTACAACAACAGGACTACACCGTGAACGATCCTGAAGCTGAAAAGCTGATCAAGGATGTCTCGGCAAAATTTAAATCGTATAAGAACATTAAAGCTGACTTTAGTCTCACAATAAAAGAACCTGAAGGTGACTGGATCGATGAGAAAATAGGTATTGTCCATCTCGAAGGGGATAAATTTAAGATCGAAATGGATGAATACAAGATTACCTGCGATGGTAAAACTTCATGGATGTATTCTCCAGCCTCGAATGAGGTCCAGATCTCCTATTTTGAACTAGAGGAAGACATGTTTACTCCCTCTCAAATTTTCGATATCTATTCTGAAAAGTACAACTTCAGAGTAAAATCAAAAAGTGGCGATCAGGTAACTATAGAACTTACTCCTATCGATAAAGAGCAATCCTTTTTTAAGATCGATATGTTGATCCTGACTTCAAAAAAAGAAATAGTGAGTTGCAAGATCTATGAGAAGTCTGGTATGCGGTATTTATATACACTTTCAAACCTGGACACAAACCTGGAACTTCAGGATGCCTTTTTTGTCTTTGACTCTTCGATCTATCCCGAAATAGAGATAATTGATCTACGCTAAAAACTAGCTTTTCTACCTTGTGAATTCTCACTAACTTGCGGCCGTTTCATTAGTATTACCGATTAAAATCACGATTTAGATGAAGTACGATCTTTTAGTTCTTGGAAGTGGTCCTGGTGGCTATGTTGCAGCAATTCGTGCTGCTCAATTAGGTATGAAAGTTGGCGTTATTGAAAGAGAATCTCTCGGCGGAATTTGCCTAAACTGGGGATGCATACCTACAAAAGCTTTGTTAAAAAGCGCGCAGGTCTTTGAATATATCAGCCACTCCGAAGATTACGGTATCAAAGTTCAAAAGTCTGATGTCGATTTCAGCAAAGTCATAAGTAGAAGTCGGGATGTTGCAGGGGGAATGAGTAAAGGTATCCAGTTCCTTTTCAAAAAGAACAAGATCGACGCGATCATGGGGAATGGAAAAGTCAAAAGCAATAAAAAGATCGATGTGACCGATGATAAGGGTAAAACTGTAGAATATTCTGCAGATAAAATTATCATTGCCACCGGCGCTCGCTCACGTCAGCTCCCAAACCTCAAACAGGATGAAAAGAAAGTGATAGGTTACCGTAAAGCGATGTCTCTGGATAAAAAACCGAAATCTATGATCGTAGTCGGATCCGGTGCTATCGGCTGTGAGTTTGCTTATTTCTATAACTCTATCGGCACTGAAGTGACTATCGTTGAGTTTCTAGATACCATTGTTCCTAGAGAAGATAAAGATGTCTCAAAAGAGCTTACCAAGGTTTTTAAGAAAAAGGGTATCAAGATAATGACCAAAGCTTCAGTAGAAAGTGTCGATAGCAGTGGAAAGAATTGCAAAGTGAAGATAAAAACTGAAAAGGGTATGGAAGAACACGAGTGTGAAATCGTGTTATCTGCTGTTGGAGTATCTCCGAATACTGAAAATATAGGACTTGAAAGTGTAGGCATTAAAACAGAGAAAGGTCAGATCGTTGTCAATGATTTTTATCAAACAAATGTTGATGGATATTATGCTATCGGTGATATCGTTCACGGTCCGGCACTCGCTCATGTTGCTTCGGCAGAAGGCATAATCTGCGTTGAAAATATGGCAGGCTTAAAACCAGAACCTTTAGATTATAATAACCTTCCTTCATGCACATATTGCTCTCCTGAAATCGCATCAGTAGGACTCACTGAAGAAGAAGCTAGATCAAAAGGCTTCGATATCAAAGTGGGTAAGTTTCCATTTTCAGCTTCCGGAAAGGCAAGCGCTGCCGGAGCTAAAGAGGGTTTCGTGAAAGTCATTTTCGACGCTAAATACGGTGAATGGCTCGGTGCGCATATGATCGGTTATAACGTTACTGAAATGATCGCAGAAGTTGTTGTTGCAAGAAAATTGGAAACTACCGGGCATGAGATCATAAAGTCAGTACATCCGCATCCAACAATGTCAGAGGCTGTTATGGAAGCTAGTGCGGCAGCATACGATGAAGTTATTCATCTTTAGATTGTCTCGATCTGCTTTATCTTACGATTGAACCAGTCTCTTTCATATAAATAGTCCTCTGTCTCAAGTTTCTTTTTCATCTTTGAGATAAGAGAACTTCGCTTCTTTTCAGTTGCTTCCCTTCTTGTTTTATAAAGCAATTCGTAGATGTTTAAAAAGCTTCGGTAAATGTCTTTACGTTTGTCTTTCAACTCTTTCGACCGATGTAGAAAAACCCTGAATTTATTGATGAATGACTCTATTTCATGGAAATCCGCTGTTTCATAGCGAATCTCAAGCAATAGAACATAAGAATCAAGCTTATAAAATATGTCGTTGAATTCGTCAACATATAAGAGCTGACGGGCATTCTCGAACTCTCGTTTATGAAATAGTACCGAAGCCATATTGAAATTGTAAACCATCTGGGATTGCTCCTCCGGGAAGATCATGATCTTATTCTTCTTCTTTAAAGACTGCAACAGATCTCTTGCCCAGTCCAGCTGATTTGTATGGATTGCAACCGTTATGATATTTTTCAAAATATTCTTATGCAGATAATCATTGAAATACATCACTCCGCTATCCAACTGCATTTTATACAGGTCCATGAGCTCTTTAAATCTTCTATCTCCATCACCAAACAACTCCCTGGTAGCATTCTCAAGAAATGTAAATATCGACCTTGCATCGACCTGACTAAACAACTTATAACGCCCTTTCTTCTCCTTCAATTCCATATAAATATCCTCGCTCAAAGGATTCTCAAGTAACTGCAGAGCCGATTTCCAAGTGGTAATGATAGGATCACTACTCAATTCCGCAACAGAATCAACGTATTCAATGATCTCTTCCCTAAGCGTATAATTATACTCAAACTGAATGATCCGCTCTCTGTTTTTCATCAAACAGAGATGGTAAAGCTTGCTCACTATAAAATACTTATCGAGAGCTAAATTCAATTCCTGAAGGTTTATGTCTCCTTTACGAATCCCTTTCATACTAAGGTAGCTGGCGATGTGCCCTTGATATTGAAACAGATCATAGTAAAAATCACTATCAAGATTCTTCTCTGCTTTGATATGCCTGTCAATATCCTTCTGAAGAGATTCGAATAACTCCATTTCATTTAGATCGAGGTACTTTGAAAGGAGCTGAAGCTTTCCGTTCAGAGAATGAATGTCAACTTGCTGATGAAGTAAAAAAGACTGAAGAAGTTGGTAGAGCTTTGACAGCAATTTCGTGATTGCATCCTTTTGAAATTTATCTGCAGGGAACAATTCCTCACTTAAAGACTCATAATTCAGTTCAGGGTCATCGTAATTTTCCTTCTTAAACGATTCTATGAAAGAGTACAATTTTACTATAGACTGCGTTTCATTGAAGTATGGAGACTCGATAAATTTTCTGAACTTCCGCTTATCGCGTTCAGGTATCTTGAGAAGAAGCTTGATGACTTTTGTACTTTTCATCGATGAAACTTAACAAATGTATCGTCAGTTTAGTGTAATATAAAAAATAAGGGCACACTTGTTATTGAAAATTTTATTATATTTTAGAGAATAGGATTTTGAGTGTTTTTTGTAATGAGAATTGAAGCCTGTGTTATTTAGCTTTAACTGAAACTAAATCCGAAATTCTAAATACCTGATTATGAACACTATAATCAAATCCGCCTCTCCATTCGCCTACATTTTTCTAGTTATTTTGTGTTTTGCTGCTTTTTCTGGTCTGCAAGCAAAAGACGAGAACTCCGTTATTATTGCTACAGTAGACAATGTAAAAGGACTCATAGATATGAATTCTGTGCAATCTATATGTAATGATTTCGTGTATGAAGAGTTTAAGTTTATTGGAATTCCGGGGGAATTGAACATGTATAACAAGGATTGTGTCTGTAACAAATACAAGCAATTCAAGCAATTACCTCTTCAATCGAGCGAATTATTTACTAAGATGATCCGCAGTTGTAGATTGAATATTACACTTCAATCTATTGAAAATGCAACTCAATCACAAGTGATTAAAGAGAGCGGTGGTTATACTGTACCTGAACCTTCAACAGAGGAAGAGGAAGAAATCGATAAAATAGAGATCGATGTTGACGTAGTGGAGTCAATTTCTATATTTCCTAATCCTGTTATCTCGAGTTTTTCATTCTCATACACTAATAACCAAGAGGTTACAAAAATGGAACTCACCATTTACGATGCCTTAGGTAAGGAAGTACAAGTTAACATACCGGAATTGAACATCACAAAAGGAGCTCATGAGATCGAAATAGATTTATCTCACCTACAGAAAGGTCTGTACTTCTTTAGTTTTATTAAAGATGGCAAACAATGTAGCGGAAGGATCTATAAGAGCTGATATAGATCGGATTTTTGTAATTTATTGTAATTGTTCCAAGCCCGGAACGCTGATATCTTTACATCATAAAATTCAGGATTATGTATGTAAAGCAAGCTCCAATCAAACAGATAAGATACTACCTCCTAACACTTGGACTGGTATCACTTTTTCAGCTGATAGTTGCAGTAAACATAATTAAAGTAGGTAATGGAGAGAGCACTGATTCTGAATTCATATCTGAAGCGGATCAGTTGCATTTAACATCAGTTTCACAGAAGTCAGAAGATGTCAACAATATATCTCGATTCATTTCAAAATAGAAACAGGACGGTCCAATCTTTTAACTAAAGCGTTAAGATTCAAATAAGATCAAGTCACTTAGCTGTCCTTATAAAGCCTTCGAAATTCGAAGGCTTTTTTATGCCATGAACTGAACAAAAAAATAAAGGCGAGGTACCCTACAACCTCGCCTTTACACCCTTAACCAAAAACCGCTTTAAAAAAAGCATCTTACATATCTTAATCTACATTGTCGTGTAGAAACGAATTATTTTTTCGTATTTCCGGCCTGCCATTATCATTGCTGAGAGTAAACCTCGACACGTTAGACTGGTGGCTTTCCGGTACTTTACTTAACTGTACATTTCTTCTTTTATATGCCGGTTCATTTTCCAATTCCGTCAAAGCGTTTGAATTATTCCATTTGTAACTCAAATCCTTCAGTACCTTTTTTCTATCCTCCAGTTCTTCGTTCTTCTGTTTTGCGATCTCATCGTTCTTAACTGAATCTTTGTCGCTTACATAAAAGGATATTTCTTCTTGCTGTTTTCCAGGTACATCCCGAAGCTTTAGTTCGAAATCAAGTGAGGGGTCGATTTCCTCCATGGCATTGTTGACGTGTTCCTCGGTTAGGCGTTCAGGTTTCTCTTCTTTAGGAGGTTCGACTTTCCCTTCGTTAGATTCCAAATTACGAATTACTTTATTAGACTGGTCAGAATTAATATGCTGATGCTGTGCAAAACCTGTCGCAATTATAGTAACACTTAGTTTATCTCCGAGCGAATCATCATCACATGTACCAAAGATAATATCGGAATCATTGCCAGCAGCATCTTGTACGTAGTCGTTAATCTCAGTGATCTCATCGATCAAAACTTGTCGTGCTCCAGACGTGATGTTGATAAGAATATTCTTGGCTCCCCGGATATCTGAATCATTCAATAAAGGTGAGTTGAGAGCGCCCTGAACTGCTCTTACAGCACGATCTTCTCCTTCTGCCATCGATGAACCCATGATCGCTACACCGCTATCTTTCATCACATATTCAACATCTGCAAAATCCACATTTATCTCTCCTGGTACTGTGATGATCTCGGATATGCTTTTTGCTGCAGTTGCCAAAATATTATCAGCATTACCAAAGGCATCAGAGCGGGTTAGATTACCATATATCTCTCTGATCTTATCGTTCGATACGATCAAAATAGTATCCACATTATTCTTTAGCAATTGAATCCCTTCTTCTGCTTGTCTTAACTTTCTGCGACCTTCAAATGAAAATGGAGTGGTTACAATACCAACAGTAAGAATTCCCATTTCTTTTGCGATCCTTGCAATAACTGGTGCTCCACCGGTTCCTGTTCCACCACCCATACCAGCTGTGACGAAAACCATTTTCGTGTTTTTCGAGAGTATATCCTGAATATCATTGAGTGATTCCTCACTGGCATCCCTTCCAACATCTGGATTAGATCCTGCTCCAAGCCCCTGAGTGATCTCAGGACCTAATTGTATTTTGTTTGGGATCGGACTTATCTCCAATGCTTGTCCATCCGTGTTACAGACAACGAAGTTTACCCCAACTATTCCTTGACGAAACATATGGTTCACAGCGTTACTTCCACCACCACCAACACCGATTACTTTTATTATACTTGCTTGCTCTTTAGGCAAATCGAATTGCAAATCCATAATTGTTCTTTTTCAATAATTAATTAAAATCGTCCTCCACTTCTTCCGTAAACCATTCCTTCGCACCAACCATAATATTCTTCCACCACTTGTTCGTCGCAACCGGTTGTCTCTTCAACTCTTCATTTATTTGGTTATGTTCTTCTGTTTCAGGCACTGCTTTGTATTCTAACTCCTCAAATCCCTTGATCAGCAAACCGATACTTGTCGAAAACATCGGATGACCAACTTGTGTATTAGCACCACTGGCAATGTACTCTGTTGGATAACCAACTCTGGTATCCATACCGGTGATATACTCAACAAGCTGACGAATGTGTTTTAGTTGTGATCCTCCACCGGTCAATACAATACCACCTATCAATTTATTTGCATACCCTGAGCACTTGATCTCAAAATAGACTTGCTCGAATATTTCCTCGACTCTTGCTTGAATTATATGTGCAAGATTTCTAACAGAAATTTCTTTAGGTTCTCTTCCCTTTAACCCAGGAATTGAAACGATCTCATTCTCCTGAGTCTCCAGCGCAAGCGCTGAACCGAATCTCACCTTTAACGCTTCAGCCTGGTTTTTCATTACCAGACAACCTTCCTTAATATCTTCAGTAATTATATTTCCACCGAAAGGAATAACGGCAGTATGTCTGATGATGCTATCCTGAAAAATGGCGATGTCTGTAGTTCCACCTCCAATATCTACCAGTGCAACTCCAGCTTCTTTTTCATCATCACCAAGCACTGCAGCAGATGATGCAAGTGGTTCCAATATCAAACCGGTCATTTTAAGCCCTGCCTTCTCAACACACTTTTCGATGTTTTGTGCGGCAGCAACCTGACCTGTGATAATATGAAAGTTTGCTTCCAATCTGTTACCACACATACCGATCGGGTCCTTGATACATTGCTCGTTGTCTACGATATATTCTTGTGGCAAAACGTGAATGATCCGCTCTCCCGGATTCATGGCAAGCTTATGCATATCCGCGATCAATTGGCGGATGTCTTGCTTGCTGATCTCCTTGTCGAATTTATCTCTGGTGAGAATTCCTCTGTGTTGAATACTTTTGATGTGCTGCCCGGCTATTCCAACATAAACAACATTGATCTCTACACCGGACTGTCGCTCAGCTTCTTCAACTGCAAGTTTTATAGCATCTACAGTTTTGTCGATATTGGCCACTACTCCTCTCATCACTCCGAGAGATTCAGCCTTACCCAGTCCAAGTACTTCGAACTTTCCATGTTCTGTTACCCTACCGGCAATAGCAACTATCTTGGTTGTCCCAATATCGAGGCTAACGATTATTTCATTTTGTGTGGTCATGGGTTAGTATTTTGTACAAACTATTTGGTTATCAAATTTCAAGTTGATGTTCTTGTATTGTGTCCAACCTGTATATTTCATTCCTTCCTTATATAAAATTTTCAGGTTCTTAAATTTTTCCTCCATACTCGCATCGATATCTCCAAATTCAACCTTGTGCTTTCCAACGATCGGGACAATACTAAAATCACTTTCATTTACAACCTCGACCTCGCTAATCATAGCTTTCCAGAAAGGGTCACGCTCTATAAAATCTGCAAGATGAATCAACTTTTCAAACAACAATTTTTCTTCGCTATCAATACCCGAAATTCCCGTTCGAATATTTCCACTCACTACTAATAGTCTTAGTGTAAAAATATCCGAAAGTGGCATGAGATGCTTGTTTTCAGTCAAATAGAAACTAACACGATTTTTGTTGATAAGCCTTATTATAGGGCGTTTTTGATACACTTTCACAATGACATCGCCTGCTGTGTTTGAGTAGACTTCCGTTTTAAGGATGAACGGGTCCTTATCCAGCTCTTGCTCTATACTTGACAGATCGATGTTTTTTATTTCTTTTCCAACAAGAGTGCTGATTCCACTTCGGCTCATGGCGTTTCGGACTCCTTCTTCATCTATAAATCCAAGCCCTTCAGTATAGTCTATATCGATCTTTACATTCTTACAAATAATTTTATCCTGTTTCTTCATGGCCGAACTGAGCCCGATGATAAACAACACAGAGACGCCAGCAATTCCCAGCATTTGTAGTGTTCGTTTTATTTTATTCCAGTATTTCCGCATCATTGTGTTTTATATGGTTATACAATCTGGAAACTTCTCTATCTATGTCGCCCGCTCCTGCTGTAACCAGCACTTCAGTTTTATCCCAATCGATCGCCTCCACTAACTTCCCCGCTTCAACAAGTTTCTTTTTCTCAATAGAGATCTTCTCTATTAACCACTTGCTGTCGATCCCGTCAATTGGTGCTTCCCGAGCAGGATATATTGGCATGATCAGCACTTCATCTACTTTTCCGAGACTATTTGCAAACTCATCGGCAAAATCTCTGGTTCTGGAAAATAAATGAGGCTGAAATATCATGGTTAACTTTCGTCCGGGATACATCGATCTGATACTTTCTATCAATGCATTTAACTCGGTTGGATGGTGGGCATAATCATCGATGTAAACCAGCTCATCAGCTTCATGCACTTTATCAAATCTTCTTTTCAATCCACGATAGCTTTCGACTGAATCCCGTATAAATTCAGGGTCCAAACCAATATTGTTGCAGAGTGTTATCGCTGCCAACATATTCTCGACATTATACAGACCTCCGATGTCAAGTTTGAAATCCTTATATTGCTCACCTTCGAGCATGAACGAAAATACTTGTACACCATTCTCATAGCGATGATCAGATAAGTAGCAATCTGCTGTCTCATCTTTGAGTGAATAGCTTGTCCTCTCTTGCATTTGATTACCAAAATCAAGCGCGATGGAACTTTGGAAACTCAAGGATCCTTCTTTATGAATTTTATTACTGAACTCGACAAAGCTCTTTTCGAATTCATTGCTGTCTGAATAGATATCAAGATGATCAGCATCTACAGAAGTAATGATCACATGATCGGTTTCAAGTTGAAGAAATGAACGATCGAATTCATCGGCCTCAACTACCATAAGATCGTTGAATCCCTGAAGATAATTGCTCTCGTAATTATTACTTATCGCTCCCATGAATGCAGTACAGTCATAATCGGTATCTTTTAGTAGATGTGCGATCATAGAGGTAACGGTCGATTTTCCGTGAGTACCCGCAACGGCCACAGTAGTATAACTCTTACTAAAGTTTCCGAGAACCTCTGCCCTCTTCATTACGGGGAAGTCATGCTGTCTGTAGTATGAAAGCTCTTCGTGTGTATCCGGAATTGCAGGAGTATACACTACCAGATCAACGTCTTTTGGTATCCGATTGATATCTTCATCATAGTAAACTGAAATTCCTTCTTCGATAAGTCTTTTAGTGATCTCAGTTTCTGTTTTATCATAGCCACTAACCTCTGCATTGTTTGCATGAAAGTGTCTTGCCAATGCACTCATCCCGATACCACCGATACCGATAAAATACGCTTTATGTATTCTTCCTACTTTCATTAGTCAGCGATCTCTAATACTTCTTTTGCAATTCGTTCACCTGCGTTATAGATCGCAAGGTGTTTTATGTTCTCAGATAGTTCTTTCATCAGCGCTTCATCATAGATCAAATCAAAAGCCTTACTGAATAATTCTTCTTCAGCATCCTTATCGGGGATGACTATTGCTGCATTTTTCTTAGCCAATGCAATAGCATTTTTCATCTGGTGGTCTTCCGCAACATTTGGAGATGGTACTAAGATCACCGGTTTGCCCACCAGACATAATTCCGAGATCGTAAGCGCTCCAGCTCTGGCAATAATGATATCAGCAGCTTTGTAAGCCAGATCCATCCGATCGATAAATTTCGTAACATGGATTGCATTGAAATCTCTGGCAGCTGCTTCACACTCTTCGAAATAAAATTTTCCTGTTTGCCATATAAGCTGAACTTCGGTCTGAGATTTCAAATATCTCAATGCATGTTGAACTGCATGATTGATTGTCCTTGCTCCTAAACTTCCGCCTACGACAAGAATTGTTTTTTTATTTAGTTCAAGATTGAAATGACTGATGGCTTCTGTTCGTTCCGCTTTCGACACCAAAATGGAAGACCGCACCGGGTTGCCTGTTAACTTCACTTTGGCCGGCGGAAAAAACCTTTCCATATTTTCATATGCGGTGCAGATCACATTTGCTTTACCTGCAAGGAGCCGATTTGTAATTCCGGGAAATGAATTTTGCTCCTGAATTAACGTTGGTATATTCATCAGATTTGCGACCTTAAGCAATGGTCCACTTGCATAACCGCCAACGCCAACTGCTACATGCGGTTTAAATTTTCTAACGATGGTATAGGCATTAAACATGCTACCCGCCAGCTTAAATGGAAAACTGAGATTACGCATACTGAGTTTTCTCTGGAATCCTGCAATGTTTAATCCTTCAATTTTATATCCTGCTGCCGGTACTTTCTCCATCTCGATCTTTCCCTTTGCTCCAACAAACAGAAATTCGGTATTGGGATGCTCTTGCTTAATAGCATCTGCAATCGCCAGTGCAGGGAAAACATGTCCCCCGGTTCCTCCACCGCTTATGATTACTCTCAATTTTTTATTTTCATTCATTTCGTTAATAAAACTGCTTCTTTCTCTATCACATCTATATCTTCGATATGCTTACTCACGCTAAGGATTATCCCGATCGCGAAACTGGTAAACAGTAATGAGCTTCCTCCCATACTCACCAGCGGTAGCGTCATCCCAGTTACCGGAAGCAAGTTCACTGCGACACCCATGTTTATCATCGCCTGGATTACCAGGCTAAACCCCAGTCCCACCGCCAGCAGAGCTCCAAACGCTTTCGGTGCCTTTATCACTATTCTCACACAGCGATACAGAAATATCAGATATAGTATGATTATAACAGCCCCTCCCATCAAACCATACTCTTCGATAATTATTGCATATATAAAGTCAGAGTAAGGGTGTGGTAAATAATTTCTTTGAGTACTGTTTCCTGGGGCTATTCGGAATATTCCTCCTTTTGCAATGGCTATCTTTGCCTGTTGCACCTGGTATGGATCTTCAGCATCCTGAGCCACAAATGATTCAATTCTTCCTTTCCACGTTAACATCCTTCCTTTCATCGACTCTTCAGGAAGCATAAATAACATCATCACAAAAAATGCAATAGCTACGGTACTCGATCCAAGCAGACCCGCAATAAATTTTATGTGCATCCTTCCGATAAAGATCAAAAGGACACAAGTAGCAAAGGTCACAAGTGCTGTAGAAAAATCTTCGGGTGCTATAAGCACAGTCACTATCAATATCGGCAGCAGGATCGGTAAAAATCCTTCGTAAAAATTACCCATCGCATGTTGCTTCCTCGAAAGAGATCGTGCAGTAAACATGATCAATGCCAGCTTTGCCAGATCCGATGTTTGAAAAGTCAGATTGATCACCGGAACGGTAAGCCATCTCTTAGCATAGTTAATATCGGTTCCAAAAAACAGCGTATAGAAAAGAAGTGGGATACTTAGATAAAGCAAAAGTTGTGCTATTCTTGAATAATAGCGATAGTCGATAAGGTGCGACACGTACATCAGGACCAGTCCGCCTAGCATAACTGCGATGTGCTTGATCACATAGTAAGTGATCTTGGTGCCTTTAGCATATGCTAATGTTCCTGTGGAGCTATAAACTGCAAGCAATGAAATTAGGCTTAGCAGGATCACCACCATCCAGATCACTTTATCGCCTTTTGTTCTATCTAAGAAAAACTTCATTCTATAGACTTTTTACAGCTTCCTTGAATTTGTCTCCACGGTCTTCATAGTTTGTGAACAGGTCAAAACTTGCACACGCCGGAGAAAGCAACACCGTATCTCCCTTATTGGCTAAATGGTTTGCGAGTCTTACGGCTTCGTTCATACTCACCGCATTCACCATCAAGTCTACGTTTCTCGAGAATGCATTGTGCAGATTCCTATTGTCTTTGCCCAGACAAACGATCGCTTTTACTTTTTTGCCTACCAGTTTTTTCAAAACTTCATAGTCATTCCCCTTATCGACACCACCCGCGATCCAGATCACCGGATTGGCCATGGTCTCGAGCGCGTACCATGTTGAGTTCACGTTGGTCGCTTTTGAGTCGTTAATAAATTCTACACCACCGACTTTAGTTATGAACTCAAGACGGTGAGCCAGGCTCTTAAAATCCGATAGGCTCTGGCGAATGTCTTCCTTCCTGAGGTTGAAGATCTGCGCTACGATCCCGGCAGCCATCGAATTGTAAACATTGTGTTTACCACTTAATCCTAATTCTTTAATGGACATTTCAAAGGTTTTTTTTTAACGTTAATAATCATGGTATCATCGGCCAGATATGCTCCCGTTTCGATCACCTTGTTCTGTGTGAATGGGATCATCTGCGCTTTGATAGTGTGGTTAGGTATATTCTCCATTAAGTCCTGGTCATCCAGGCAATAGATGAAATAATCTTCTTCGGTCTGGTTCCTAGTGATCTGAAACTTGGACTCGATATATTTTTGGTAATCGTTATCGTAACGGTTGAGGTGATCCGGACTAAGATTCAAGAGTACAGATACATCAGGTTTAAAATCCACGATGTCATCTAACTGAAAACTGCTCAGTTCCAACACATACAGATCTCGTTTCTCATCAGCAACATCCATAGCAAAACTGTTTCCAACATTGCCAGCCATTTGCACGTTGAGATCACTGTGTTTTAGCAGTGCGTATGTAAGCGATGTGGTTGTTGTTTTACCATTTGAACCGGTAATTCCAATGATCTTCGCATCGGTGTATTGGTACGCAAACTCTATCTCGGAAAGTACAGGGATCTTGTTGTCGGTCAGATCCATGATAAGTGGTATGCTGCCAGGAACTCCCGGGCTTTTAACCACACAATCCGCTTGCATCACTTTCTCTTCAGAATGCTGACCCTCTTCCCAGGGAATTTCATTGGCATCGAGAAAGTCCTTTGTTTCTTGTTTGATCTCTCCGGCATCGGTAACGAAAACAGACCATCCCTTTTTCTTGCCAAGGTATGCAGCTCCTTTCCCGCTTTCTCCTGCCCCTATGATGACTAATTTTTCCACTATCTGATCTTTAAAGTTGCTATGGTTACTACTGCCAACATGATCCCTATGATCCAGAATCTCGACACGATCTTGGATTCGTGATAACCGAGTTTCTGATAATGATGATGAAGGGGAGCCATTTTAAATATCCGCTTCCCTTCTCCTAATCTTCGTTTGGTGTACTTGAAATATGCTACCTGGAGGATCACAGATAAATTTTCAACCAGAAATATCCCACAGAGAACAGGTATCAATAATTCTTTTCGAAGGATCACTGCAAGAGCAGCAATGACGCCACCCAACATTAAACTACCTGTATCACCCATGAATACCTGAGCCGGATAATTATTATACCATAAGAATCCAACGCAAGCACCAATGAAGGCAGCAATGAATATTACGATCTCTCCGGAGTTAGGTATGTACATTATGTTTAAGTAGTTGGAGAAAATCACATTACCCGAGACATATGCAAATATTCCCAGTGTGGATCCTATGATCGCTGAAGTACCGGTCGCTAGCCCATCCAGGCCATCGGTCATATTTGCTCCATTACTCACGGCAGTGACGATAAAAATGACCAGTGGTATATAGAACAACCACGACCACTTGCCTTCTTCGTCACCGAATATTTTGAATACCGTCGAATAGTCCAGGCTGTTATCTTTAACAAAAGGGATCGTAGTAACCGGCTTCACTTCGTCGACCATATAATGGATATCTCCTTCGTAGTCTTTGATAGTATATCCTTCGAATGATTCTATATTGTCGATCTTCTCTGCGGGGATCTCATTTCTGGTCACGATATCTTTATTGAAGAAAATTGTGGAACCAACGATGATCCCCAACAACACTTGACCAAGCACCTTAAATTTTCCTGCAAGGCCTTTTTTATCCTTCTTAAATACTTTGATATAATCATCGATCCCTCCTATCAATGCCATCAATGTTGTGGAAACGAGAAGCAGTTGGATATACACGTTGTCCAATCTTCCAAATAACAGAACCGGGATCATAATAGCGCCAAAAAGTATCAAACCACCCATTGTTGGTGTTCCTTCTTTCTCTTTCTGACCATTTAATCCCAAATCGCGAACAGTTTCGCCAACCTGAAGACGATGCAACATTCTGATGATCCTTTTCCCAAACAACATGGAGATCACTAATGAAATGATCACAGATGCCGCTGCTCTAAATGAGATAAACTGAAATAGCCCGGCACCGGGGATATTCAGATTATGCTCTATGTAGTCGAAAAGATGGTACAGCATTACTTATCCAGTTGTTTAAATATTTCCGCTAAAATTTTCTTATCGTCGAAGGGCAGTTTCTCACCCATTATTTCCTGATATTTCTCATGACCTTTTCCAGCTACAAGAACTATATCTTCAGGATTTGCGAAGGAACATGCCGTTTTAATAGCTTCCTTTCGGTCTACTATCGAGATCACCTTCTTGCGATCTGCACTTCCTATGCCTTTCTCCATTTGCTCGATTATCGATTCAGGGGACTCCGATCTTGGGTTATCAGAGGTAAATATTACACGATCACTTAGCTGACATGCGACTTTGGCCATTATCGGTCTCTTTGCAGCATCTCGATCTCCACCACAACCAACAACCGCGATGATTCGATTGCCCTCTTGCCTGATCTTTGAGATCGTTTCCAATACTTTATGCAAAGCATCCGGAGTATGAGCGTAGTCTACAATTCCTAGGATATGCTCCTTCCCGGATACGATGTAATCAAAACGACCTTCAGCAGCTTCCAATTTACTTATCACGGTCAGAGCCTCCATTTTATCCACTCCAAGCAATCGGGAAACTCCATACACTGCAAGGAGATTATATGCATTGAAATTCCCTATCAACTTGGTATATACTTCCTCACCATCGATCATCATGACCAGGCCCCGAAGACTGCTTTCCAAAACTTTTCCTTTGAATTCAGACTGTTTATGTAAGCTGTATCCAAATCTGGATGATAGGGTGTTCTGTCTCATGATCCTTCCATTCTGATCATCCATATTTATAAGTGAAAACGCATCTTTAGATAATTGATCAAAGAATCGCTTTTTAACATTGATGTATTCTCTGAATGTCCCGTGGTAATCGAGATGATCGTGTGAGATATTAGTGAAAACAGCACCACTAAACTTGAGTCCGGCAATCCTTTCCTGATGTATAGCATGTGAGCTCACTTCCATAAAGCAATGCTCACAGCCATTATCGACCATATCAGAAAGCAAACGGTTTAGTGAGATAGGGTCGGGAGTAGTATGCGTAGCCGCTTCTTCTTTTTTCCCGATCATATACCTTACTGTAGAGATCAAACCAACATTCCCATCCAACTCAGTAAACAACTGATACAGTAAACTTGCTATCGTAGTTTTCCCATTAGTTCCTGTGATCCCAATGAGTCTCAACTTCGTTGATGGCTTGTCATAAAAGTTATCGGCGAGAATACCCAGTGCATTTGCGGAATGCTCTACTTTAATATACGTGAGGTCTTCATTTTTCTGTACCGGTAGTTTTTCCGCTATGATTATGCTAGCTCCATTCTCGATGGCCTGCTCAATAAAATCATGCCCGTCTACATTCACGCCTTTGACAGCAATAAATACAGATCCACTTTTGACCTTCCTGGAATCAAATGAAATTCCTTTGACACGGACATCGGTACTTCCGATCACTTCTTTGATCGAACAACCATATAATATGTCTCTTAATAAAGGCTTCATCAGTTAAGGATTATTTCTATTGTTTGTCCTTTGTTGAATTCCTGTCCGTATCGTAATGACTGTCTGCTCACTCTTCCATTGCCATCTACACTTACCAATAAACCGGCAGTTTCAAGAACATAAATGGCATCCTTGAGGCTCATTCCTCTCACATCCGGTACTCTGTTTTCTTGAAAATCCATTCCTGCAAGTGAGACAGACTTATCCTTCTGTTGCGTTCTAACCCACTCGTGCGTTTCGTTTTCACCATGATGGCTAATTCCAAGTTCATTCAGCACAAGCGTGAGATCTCTTCGATTTACCTTTGGTACCGAAGGAAGTTTTTCATTGCTGATGGCATTGGGATCATTGATCGACTCATGCATTTCGCGGATGTTTGCATAGACCTTATCCGAAATTTCTCTGAATACAGGTCCTGCTACATAACTACCATAGTATATACCGGCCTTGGGAGCATTGATAACGACGATGCATGAATAGACAGGATTATCTGCCGGGAAAAACCCTACAAAGGAAGATTGATAGACACGGTTGCGGTATCCACTGTTTTTATCTGCGATCCTAGCAGTTCCTGTTTTACCGGCAATTTTATATTTGCTTGTTCTTAGATTATTCGCAGTTCCATTTTCAACGACACCTTCAAGCAGTTTCCTAACCTCTTTTAGTGTTTTATCCGAGCAGATCTTATCCTTAAGAACTACTGGCTTTGCATCGAAGACATTCTGGTCGTAATCTTTGATCTGATTGACCACATATGGCTTCAACATTCTACCATCATTAGCGATAGCATTGTAAAAAGTTAAAGTTTGTAGTGGTGTTTGAGACACTTCATAACCTACAGAGATCCATGGAAGCGAGACTCCACTCCAATCAGCAGGTGGATTGATGATAGGCTTTGGCTCCCCATTTATTTCGATACCGGTTCGCTCATTCAATCTGAAATTAACAAGGTGGTTGTAGAAGCGCTCTTCTTTTCCTTTATAGTGCTCGACCATCAACTTTGACATACCGACGTTAGAGCTCAGCTCAAAGCTATTGCCAACAGTCACATTTCGCCTGTCGTGCGGTTTCGCATCTCTCATAATTCGATCATAATATCGAATAGTACCCTTTTCGAGATCGACACTATCGTTGATATTGACCTTCCGATCCTCAAGCAGAGCCATCATTGCAGCCAGTTTGAAAGTTGAACCGGGCTCTGTACTTTCACCTACCGCATAGTTATACTTCTCTTCATACCAGCCCTCTTCATTCCATGCAAGATTTGCAATTGCTTTGATCTTACCTGTTGCAACCTCCATTAAAACCACCGAACCATGATCAGCCTTATGTCTTGATAGCGCTTTTTGCAAAGCAGTTTCAGCAACGTCTTGAAGGTTGATATCGATCGTTGTGTAAATATCATGACCTGCTCTTGCAGCAATTTCTCCCTTTGTATCCAGTGGAATGAGTGTTCCTCCGGCAATTCTTTGAACCAATATCTGTCCTTGTTCACCTGATAGTTCATTATCGAAATTACCTTCAAGTCCAACTCTGAACCTACCATCATCGCGAACATATCCGATCGTTCTTTGAGCCAGTCTGCCAAACGGCATTTTCCGTTTGCTTTTCTGGATCACGATCATTCCTGAGCGATAACGACCCAACTTGAAAAATGGCCAGTTCTTAATGCTTAGCAATTCTGGATATGTAGCGTTTCTCTTTAGCAGATAATATCGGTTTCCTGTGCGACGATTGTGGAGCAGTTCAGCTCGATAAGACTCCCGGCTCTTTGCACCGATATGTTTAGAAAGATAAATAGCTAAAGAATCGACATGATCATAAAAGATCTCATCCGTCATTGCCTCTGAAGCGAAATCGACCCTGACCTCAAAAATTGGAATACTCGTCGCAAGCAGATCACCATTTTCAGTATAAATATTACCACGTTCTGCTTCGATCGTTTTGTGGAATATGGTAAGACTATCTGCTATCTGTTTCAACTCAGCTCCTTCCAGCGCTTGTGTTTTTACAGATTTAGCAAGAATAGCTACTCCGAAAATGCAGATCAGAATAAATGCTACATATACTCTCCATAATATGTCTTTCTTCTTATTCATCCTTATTCCACTTCTATTATATGTGGTGGTTCCGTTAGTTCTTCCAGTCCGAGTTTTTTTACCTTGATTGCAACTTCACTTTGTTTGCTGTCATGCATGAGCTCTGATTTTTCAGTCATGTACTCCCACCGCAGTTCCTTTATCTCTCTCTCCATTTTGTTAATACTCCTTATATAGTTCACCGCCTTATGGTTATTGCCAATGTGAAACCATGCCAGCAGGGCGATAAAAAGTATGAAAATGAAATTCCGACTCAACCACTCAAGATCGAAAGCGCTCCCAACACCGAGAGACTCGAATGTTCGTTGCATCCAGGAGTTCTCCTTCTTTTTGGATTGTTCCTCTGATCTCTCCTTTATTTTATTTGTCTCCATCATACCTTTTCAGCTATTCTGAGTTTTGCAGATCTGGCCCTGGAGTTCAGTTCCATCTCTTCTTCAGAAGGCAGGATTAATTTTTTATTGATCGCTTTAAGCGGAAGGAAATATTTTCCATAGACATCCCGCTCCGGCTCAACCTCAGGATCACCCCATCTGATCACATTCTTTACCAGTCTATCCTCTAGAGAATGATAAGAGAGGACAACCAGCCTGCCACCGGAATTCAGCACGTTTACCGACTGCTTTAAAAAATCTTTTAGTGCGTTGATCTCATCATTGACCTCGATGCGGATGGCCTGGAAAACTTGTGACAAGTATTTATTGAGATTACCTATTGCTCTTTTAGAGACCAGATCAGCAAACTCTTTTGTAGTTGTTATCGAAACATCTCTTCTCTGTTCTACAATGAATTTGGCAAGCTGGCGAGAGTTCCGAACTTCACCATAACTGCTAAATACTTTCAAAAGCTGTGTTTCATTATAGTTATTGACAACATCAAGAGCAGAGAGTTCTTGCTTTGCATTCATTCTCATATCGAGTGGTCCATCAAAACGAGTTGAGAAGCCTCGATCGGCGGTATCGAATTGGTAAGACGAGACTCCGAGGTCTGCAAGAATACCGTCAGCCGAAAGAATGTCTTTCAACTTTAGGAACCTTTGCAGGTGTCGGAAATTTTGTTTGATCATGATGAATCGTTCGTCTTTTGGTTGATTTTGCCAGGCAGCTTCATCCTGGTCAAATCCTATCAGCTTCCCATTTTTATTTAGTCTTTCGAGGATCGCTCTTGAATGTCCTCCGCCACCAAATGTTGCATCTATGTAAACTCCGTCTTCTTTAATATTCAAGCCATCGATACATTCATTCAGTAGTACTGGCTTGTGATACTCCATCAGTTCGGATTTGGAGTATCGTCATCTCCCATCACCTCCTCAGCCAATTCAGCATATATATCAGAGTCCATTGCCATTTCAGATTCGTAGAGATCTTTGTTCCAGATCTCGATGACATTTTTAGTTGAAGTGAGTAAAGCCATCTTTTCGATCTTCGCATAATCGAGCAAATGCTTAGGAAGGTTAAGCCTGTCTGTAGCATCTAAGATGATCTCGGTTGCCCCTCGGTAGAAGTACCTCACAAAATTCCGCTCCTTCTTTTTAAACGTGTTCAAGCGATCCACTTTGGCTTTAACTTTTTCCCACTCATCGAAAGGATATAACACCAGGCACTGCTCAAAGCCTCTGTTGATGACAAATCGACCGTTGGCGGAAGGGCTGAGCTGCTTTTTAATACCAGCAGGCACCTTGATCCGTCCTTTCGCATCGACCTTACATTCATGTTCTCCTAAAAATCCCAATCGTTTAATTTTTTACTAAAAACGAGATAAAACTACAATTATTTTCCACTTTTTACCACTTTTTACCACGCATTTCGAATTCAAACTTTCCACAATGTTTGCACATTGGCTAATAGTACTGTAGATGTTCAGGGTTAGGGTATAACTGATCGGTCGGAGGTGCGGAATTCTTTAGAAGATCAGCAATAATTGCTTCAAATATTTAAGCCTCTCTAATAAGTAATTATTTGAATATCTTCTTTATTTTCCCGATCTTTAGTAATTGCTTAAACCATAGTCTTAATAATCCTTGCCAAAATGAAGAACTCATGCGCCCTTGTTCTATGTCTGTTTATTGCCGTCACTTCATATGCTGTTACAAATGGTGATGTTTGTGAGAATGACACCTTCGGCCTAAATCCCGGTCCGGTTCCGGTATTACAAACCGGAATGTGGTCGGTCATCAGTGGAAGTGGTACGTTTGAAGATCCTACTGATCCTTATACCAAGGTATTCGACATTCTCGATAGCTTAAATCAGTATGAATGGACTCTATCCAGTGCTTTTACAGATGGAAGCGGATCACTGGCTTTCGCGGGAACTAACGATTATGTAACTGTTCCTCATTCTACTACATTGAATGGTGGAAGTCAGTTTACCATGGAAGCATGGATCAACGTTAGCAATGCTTTTGCTAATCAAAAGATCATGGGAAAGACAACCGTTGCTTTCAATGGAGGATATCTTTTAGGTATAGTCAACGGCGGTATTTATCCTGAGATATGGGATGCTTATGGAACCAATCATTCAATGTATGCTGCAGGTTCGGGAGCTATTGTTAATAACACATGGACTCATTTAGCGATTACATGGCAAACTGGTGGCAGGATGAAAGCCTATATCAATGGTGTTAAGGTTGGTGATATTGCAGCCAGTGCTCAGCCTATGGGTACAAACACAAACCCGTTTATAGTTGGGTCTGCTCCATGGGATCCTATCTTTTTTGGCACGACCGGTCTTATCGATGAAGTCCGGATCTGGAATACTGCCCTTAACCAATCCACGATCAATAACTGGAAAAATGCAAAAATAACTTCAGCACATCCAAACTATAGTGATCTGGCTTCATACTATGATATGTCTGCAGGTTCAGGTTCGGTCATGTATGATCAAAAGGGTGTCAATAACGGTACGCTTATCAATAGTGTTTCCTGGTCAACCAATAATTCAGTTCCATCAAGCGGAACAGCTACCGTGTCAAAAGATACTTGCAATATCACTCTTAATCCCAATCCTGTGGTGATGATCAATAATCTACCGGACACAGTAACCGTTGAAAGCAACGGTATCTATCTTTCAGCTACACCTTCAGGTGGTTCATTTTCCGGACCAGCTGTGTATGGTTACTATTATCCGACTTTTTACCCTGAAGATGCGGGTCCGGGAACCCACATGATCACTTATGAATATACCGATGGTAATGGATGTACCGGATATGATACTGCTTTCATAGAAGTTCTTCCACCGTTGCCTGTTGAAACGATCAACCTTACAGAGCATTCCGACTCATCTTGTTACATCAGTCTGGATAGTATGGCTCATGGTAGATTTGTATCCACTCAATTTCGCGGAGATAGTATTTTCTTTAGCTCCAGCTTTGGTGAAGGGGGATTTTTAAAACCTGTCATATTCAACTCCGATCTTACCGGTACTAATAATCCTGACTTTGAGGTGAACCAGGGTAATCTGTTGATCATACCCTGGGATAATGATGATGTGGATTTAAACGGACTCAATGATTCAATAGAGATAAATATGTATGGCGGTGATCTGGAGATAGATTTTAATTCTCCCAGATTAGTATATAGTATTATGGTTGTGAAGGGTGATTCAAGCTTCTCACCTATATATGTTACCGCATATGATTCAACCTGGAGTGTGGTAAAATACTGTACTACTAATGTTGCACAGTCTGTCTCGACAGTTGAGATCAATGCAGCAAACGTAAGTCATCTTAGAGTTCACTCTTATAATGAATTTGCCATCGGAAATATAGAAGTTGCATGTGTGACTCAACCTTTAACAATGTCTATAAATGTAATAGACGACACTTGTTTCGCTCAGGAACCGGAAGTTTTTATCCATGACTGGAATAAGCTGTGCGCAAAGACAGTTGGTGGTCTTCAGCCTTATACTTTTCAATGGGACTCACTTTCATTAACCGGCGACCTTACTCAGCGTTGCTATCCATTGGTTGATCCCGGATTCTATGCTGTCACTGTTACAGATGCTCAAGGTAGCCAGGTGTCAGCCATGATCTGTTTTAATCCTTGTATTGAACCTACTTTTTTGCCACCTAACGGAGGTAAAACGACAACGATAATTGGCTCTGAACTTGGCTCCATTTCGCAAAATTCAGATACCACTGTGGTAGATACTGCACAGCAGGTATTTCAAATTAAAAACCAAAAAGTCTACATAGAAGTTATTGCCCGGCAAGGACAGAAAGCAGCTTTGCTGGCATTATTGACAAGCCCTTCTTATGGTTTGACAAATATTATAAACAATGGTCCGAATTCTCTGATCATTAGCGGACTCTTCCCAATAGCGAACCTTCATAAACTGGATAGTATTCCAACGTTTGCAAATTATGCCCGGCCACTTTTCCGTCCATTGACCAATGTTGGTATTACAACCTCTGCAGGAGATAAATCCATGACTTCAGATATTGCAAAAACTGCTTTTAATGTATCCGGTGAAGGTGTTAAGATCGGGGTCATTTCAAATAGCTACAATACGATACTAGGCAATCCAGCCCAGATCGATGTGGTTAATGGAGATTTACCAGGCACAGGTAATGCTACTTATCCAAATCCGGTTAGTATTGTAAAAGAGTATCCTTTCGGTACACAGACGGATGAAGGTCGAGCTATGCTCCAGATCGTACACGATGTAGCTCCTTCTGCTGATCTTGCTTTTAGAACAGGATTCATAAGTTCGGGTGATTTTGCAGTCGGTATTGATGAACTTTACCAGGACTCATGCGATATTATTGTCGATGATGTTACATTCATCACTGAACCTTTCTTCCAGGATGGGGTCATTGCACAAGCAGTAGATCAGGTGAAAAGTCAGGGTGTGACTTATGTTACTTCCGCCGGAAACTATGGTGATCATTCATACTCCTCAACATTTGCTCCCGTTGCAGCACCTTTTAATCCAGGAATCACTGTTCATGATTTTTCAGGCAGTGGAGATGTTCTACAACAGGTATCTTTATCAAAAGGTACTTACCTAATTGTGCTACAATGGGCTGATTCTATTTACTCATTAGGTCAGACATCTACAGGCGCATTAAATGACCTCGACATTTTCCTTACCGATAATGCAGGAAATGCATTATTCGGATTCAATAGAAATAATATAGGAGGAGACCCGATCGAGGTTCTCCCATTTAGAGTCAACGGTGCGACTACATCCAATATTTTAATAAGACGGTCTGCCGGAACTGGAAATGTACCTTTCAAGTATATTGTCTTTAGAGGTGAGATCGAAATAGATGAGTATCACGAAGGGCCTTCGACAATTGTGGGTCAGGCTAATGCTGAAGGTTCGATTTCAGTTGGTGCAGTGCTCTATTCCAATACACCACCTTTTGGTGTTGCTCCTCCTACCATCGCTTCGTTTTCTTCTATAGGTGGAACTGAAGTAAATGGTATCAACCGAAACAAACCAGATATAAGCGGCCCCAACGGCGTTAATACTACTGTCAATCTTGGTGGTGTCAATATCGATGGTGACTTATTCCCTAACTTCTTCGGAACTTCAGCTTCGGCTCCTCATGTTGCTGCAGTAGGTGCTCTGATCATCGAAGCTCAACAGGATTTTTATAGCCACACTCCAACTCCAGATGAGATAAAGAGCTTCATGACAACCTATGCTACTGATATGGAAGATCCTGGATATGATGCTGAATCCGGCGCCGGACTTATAAATGCAGTCGCCATTATGTCTTCGTTTGCAACGCCGATACCGCAGATTACCGGTCTCATTATTCCAGATACGAGTATTACTCCCGGAGACACTAATTTTACAGTGATCATCGAAGGTATGTTGCTCGATTCCAATTCTATGGTCATTCTCAGGGATGATACTTTGCCTACGACTTTTATAGATGATAACCAACTCACAGCTGATGTGCCTCCTTTTTCAGGGAACCCTTCAATAATTGTTAACTCTCCCTCTTCAAGTCCAAACGGCACGGATGGTGGTCTTTCCAATTCTTTATACTTCTACTCTACTG
Source organism: Chitinophagales bacterium (assembly GCA_013001465.1). Classification (GTDB taxonomy): domain Bacteria; phylum Bacteroidota; class Bacteroidia; order Chitinophagales; family JABDMM01; genus JABDMM01. The sequence continues at coordinate 49,325 of JABDMM010000021.1, forward strand.
TTCAGAAAGAAGTTATTGTGACTGCGGATAATAAGACTAAACTATACGGTCAAGTACTACCGGACTTCACAGTCTCTATACTTATAGATAGTGTTCCCATCGATAGCACAACTTTTACACTTGCGGATCTAGGGCTTGATAGCATCGTATATCAAACGCCTGCGACAAGCACCAGCAATGTAGGTCAGTATGTTATTCAACCATTGATCGATTCTTTAGATCCAAACATCCCGGCTGACCTTGATCTTTTGGATGTCTTCGATTATTTTTTCAACAATGGGGTCCTTACAATAGACAAACTGCCGCTCACGATCACACCAAAGGATACAATGCTTGAATTTGGAGAGCAGATCAGCGGTTTTGAATTTATTTATGACTTTCCGGATACGCTTATCGATTCATCCGACCTGCAGGCTGTTTTGAGCAATATCGTACTTACACATTCTGGGCCATATGCATCTGAAGTTGCCTTGGTGGATGCCAGACCTTTAGTCAATGGAAAAAAACTCCAGGCTTCAGACCTGCAAAACTTAAGTTTCATCGCTAGTGCAAGAGCTCTGGTGAATGCACGACCGCTTGTGAATGCACGACCGCTTGTGAATGGTTCTGTTGCTTACGATACAACATATCTGGTAGACCTTGCCGTGGAGTCTATATTTAACTATCAGGCCGATTCTGCATCGACTATGCTGGTAAATGCACGACCGCTTGTAAATGCAAGAGCGCTTGTGAATGCCAGACCATTGGTCAATGGATCCGCTATCGTGAATGCAAGACCTCTTGTAAATGGGGGTGCACAGGTTAATAGTAGCACTGTTGGAGGAAGTAAATCGAATATTGCTGCTATCATTGACCAGGCTGATGTAAACGCTCCTCCCGGTGATGTATTACTTGACCTGTTCTCTATCACAGTAGTTACCGGAACCAAGGCCGGATCACACTTTGTAGCTCCCGGAGCATTGATCACATCAAATTTTGATGTAACCTATAAGATAGGGAATCTGTTAATTGCTCCTCAACTTGGTAAAAAAGATATACAATGCAGTAAGGATAGTTCTGGTGAAGCTTTTGTTATCGCTTCAGGTGGCAATGCTCCCTATACTTATTTATGGGATGACGGAAATGCTCAAACCACTTCAACTGCAACAGGCCTGAGCACTGGAACATACTGTGTAACTGTGATCGACGCAGATAGTTGCGTTTCCTTTGCTTGTATCGAGTTAACAGGAATTCCCGATACAGAATCTCCAATCCCGGCATGCCTGGATACTACTATTGCTCTCGATATCAATGGTAATGCATCTATTCAGCCGGAAAATATCGATGGCGGATCAACTGATAACTGTAACTATTATCTATCAATTGATCAAAGTTCATTTGATTGTGGTGATCTTGGAGTGAATACTGTTATACTCACAGTCACTGATTCTGCAGGAAATGATTCAAGTTGTACTGCCATTGTAAATGTCATCGATACTATCGGACCGATCGCTGTTTGCATGGATACTTTCACTGTCTTATTGAATCTTTCAAATCAGATCAATATACCTGCCGCTATTTTTGATGGTGGTAGTATTGAAAATTGTGGCTACACATTATCTGCGAGCCAATCTTATTTCGATTGTGATGATCTCGGTTTTAATACAGTTACTCTCACGATGACTAATTCTAAAGGGGTTGTAGATTCTTGCCATAGCACAGTTAATATCTCGGAATTGACTAAGCCTGTCGCTTTATGTAAATCTTCCATCACTGTAAATCTAAATCAAAATGGTGTCGCTTATCTGAATCCGTCTATGTTAGACAATGGTAGCTCAGATAATTGCGGGAATATTTCGATGAGCATCAATAAAGATTCACTCCTTTGTGTTTCTAATGTTGTTCAGTTGACAGTTACAGATGCTTCCGGCAATTCGAAGTCGTGTAACACCAGTGTTTATGTAGTCGACAATATTGCGCCAACTGTCCTATGTCACGATGTAACACTAAACCTCGACACTTTCGGCCAGGCATTTTTAAATGTTTTCCAGGTTGAAGACTTGATCTTTGATGGATGTGATGTTGGTTCAGAAGTATTGAGTCAGAACTTATATACTTGCGGTGATACCGGCATAAGTACCGATACTCTAACTGTTACTGATCTTTATGGAAACACAACTCATTGCTTATTCGACGTCACAGTTATAGATCAATACGGAGTTTGCGCGCCAGTATGTGACACTCCATCGAACAGCATCACGTTAAATGTTTCATATACTGAAGCCTTAATCACCTGGGATGATGTTCCCGGTGCAACAGGTTATGTCTTAACCGGAGGTGAAGCTGGTGGTAATACCATCACGGTTCAAACAAATACAAATTCTGTAGACATAAGCGGACTTGCAGTTAATACCAATTATCAATGGCAGATCGCTTCTGTTTGTGAATCGGGTTTGTCTCCTTTCACCACTGTAAATACCTTCAATACATTGTCCTGTGGAATTCCTTTGAATTTAAGTGTGAGTGCTCTTTCTCAGAAGAAGGCTACGCTTCATTGGGGTCAGGTGAGCAATGCGATTGGTTATAGAGTTACCGGAGGACAAGTTGGGAAAGTTACAACTCAGCTCGATATCAACGGCGGAGGTGTAACCAGTTTACCTGTTACCGGTTTAAAACCGAATACTACATATAACTGGATCGTACAGGCTGCATGTAATGCAAGCCCACTTGTGCTTTCACCTTATTCATCGATTAACTTCTTCAGTACCTTGGCTTCGGCGACATCTAAGACTGCTGATCCGGATGGTGACCTTACCACTATGGAAGCGGTTATTTATCCTAATCCAGGTAAGGGTATTTTCCATGTTCATATTCCATCTCTAGCGGGCGGTGCTTCTATCGAGGTAATCGATTTGCTTGGAGGTGTTGTTCACGAGTTAGAAATGCTAGACGGACAGGAAGATGCTGTGATAGATCTGCTCAATGCACAGCATGGAGCTTATATCGTGCGAATCTCTTATGGAGATGTTGTTGAGTTGAGAAGGGTAGTCTTACATTGATGGGTTAGAAATTAACCGCAGAGTACGCAGAGGTTAAACGCAGAGTATACAGAGTATTTAAT
>JABDMM010000071.1 GCA_013001465.1 Chitinophagales bacterium
GCTGCCTGTATTTTCATAGTACTTAATAGCTCCATAATATTCGCCCACTAGCAGGTCGAAATCTCCATCACCGTCGAGATCGACAAATTCCGGAAGCGCTACTTCCGGAAGTGAAACAATTCCAAAAGGATTGGTGACTTCGGGTGCAAAGTAGATGTTTTGAGTGTTGCCTATCTGAGCAGATGTAAGCATAGCTATTGCTACCGCTGCTGGACCAAGCATTCTTTTTACTTGTGTTCGGGATACAGCATCTCTTACATCTGCCAACAATCGTTTAATTTTCAGAATGATCTTGTTCTTCTCTATAACTTTATCAACTGTTAATTTGGACAGTCTCTTAGAGAGGAACTTTAACTGACGAATTTTACGTGCTTTGTAATTGTTTCTCATGGTATTTAGTTTTTGTTTTCTCTAGCCCAGTAATTGGCATCTGGAGTCATTAGTCCTAATTTGTAATTTGGGTTTAATGTGTTTAAAATGTTCGGGCGCAATTTTCCTGCCAAAATGTGCACATCATAAATCTCATCAACAGAAGTTTTGTAAATTATCTGTCCGGCTAAACTTGCTGTTGGTAAGTGGATGATCAGAACTCCTGCTCTATCGGCTTTTTCGGCAAATTTTAACTTTCCGAAAGTAGATGAATTCTCGCGTAACTTTGACAAACCGATGAATAAGTAGTCTTTGTAATAGCTCATTCCTCTTACAAAACCATCCACTTTATATATCACATCATAAGTGCCTTTCTCGATATTTACTCTCACGAGTTCTCCGGATGCGGATAACAACACATACAGATCGCCATTATAAACCCTTGGTGAATGAGGCATAGCAAGATTTTCTACTATTACCTCGTTTTTTTCGATATCGAAAACCACACCTGTTTCTGTAACTTTCTCACGCCAGCTTTGCATTGTATTGCCCTGATTGAATGCAGTAGCATATTTGGGTTTGCCATCCTGCATAGCCATTCCATTGAGGTGACAGCGATCTTCACTCACTAATTTGTCGATAAACGGGGGCGACCATATTGGTTTAAAATTGTATTCGGAATCGATCGACACAATGCAGGAGAACAGTGTGTTTACTGCTATCAGGGATCCATCGCCGGTGAAACTGAGATCATGAATATCGAGCGGACCGGTATGATAAGTTACTCGAGGCATGTATAAAGCATCGTAAGTCTTTGGCGATTTGGGATAGTGATCTGCCAGATCTGGTGAATTTCTGAATAGTACAATTTCATCTTTACATGCAAGAGCCAACATATCATCTTTCGTATTTTCGGCTATTCCCATAGGCTTTTCAAAATTCCTGGGAAGTTGGATGAGGTAATTTTCATCTTTAGGTGAAATGAAAACCAGTTTGCCTGCCTGGTAAGTTGACAATGCGATGGTACAACCCAGGTTCATCAATAACTCAGGTACTTGAGAGGAATATTGACAGGTGAAAGGAGCGCTTGGGTTTTGGGGGTTTGTTTGTTTCATTGGGTGATTTTGCTTACACTAAGCCCGGTAAGATAGCTTTGCGATCACTCGGATAATCACTTCCAAACTTTTCTTTGTACCAAGCGTGATGATTCAATCCTCTTGGGACAAGGTTGCAAAATGTCCATATTGCAAAAGATAGAGCCGGTAGGGACCATACCATTATTGCAAATCCAGTCCATTCGATGATCTCTCCAAAGAAATTCGGGCTTGTAACATATTTAAACAAGCCACCTTGAGGAATCTTATATCCGCCCTCACCTGGTTTTCTGAGGTTCAACAGGATATTGTCTGATTGCCAGTTGATAACCATACCAATAATAAAGAGTGATATGCCAATTATAAATTGTGGAGTTTGCATCCAGGCTACAGAATATTCCGGACCTAAAAATCCAAGAAAATACCCATTGATCCCTCCATTAACGAGGTTGAATAATACCGCACTCAACGAGATCATCAAAGGCATTTTCTTTCCATTGGTTTTAGTTCGTAATGGGAAAATAAAGCTTCGGTTGGTGTAATGAAATGTCCAGCAAGCAAAGAAGATCCAGCTTGTAGTTGTTTTTTCCACCGGGCCGATAAGGAATAAGATCGCGAACATGAAAAGAGATGGGGACTCCATCAGGATCCAGCCCAATTTGTTATCGATCATTGGTCCCCACTTTTCATTGCTATGCCTTCCATAAGGCGCTCTCACAAAGATCAGCAGAGGTAAAAGAAGAATGGCTAAAATTATCCATCCAATTACCAGATAATTGAACCAAGTTACATCGGTCGTGATCATGAAATATAGTTGTGTTCTTTAAACCAGTTATACATATCCGTCACGGTATCCTGAACGGGTCTCGAGCTATAACCCAATTCTCTTTCTGCTTTAGCATAGCTAACACACCTGTTTGCTTTCTTAAAGATCTTTATTACTTCCCCACTATAAGGTGGCTCCTTACCGGTGAACTTTGATTGTAACCACATAAAAGGCAAACCTAATTTGGCAAGCCAAAACGGGGTCATATATTTTGGCGGTAGCTTTCCAGTTGCTTTTTCCATCATCAAAGCCAGGTCTTTCATCGAGTGAAACTTTCCTCCCATCAAATAGGTTTCTCCACTTCTGCCCTTCTCAAAAGCCTTAACTGTACCATCTACAATATCACGAACATCTACCCAATCATAACCCCCCGGAATAAGTGCGGGAACCTTTTGATTATACATATCTATCATTGCTTGACCCAAAAGAGATGGTTCGTGATCTTCCGGCCCCATGATGGATGTTGGACATACGATAATAGCGTCCAATCCTTTCTCGATACCTTTGTATACCTCATCTTCAGAAAGCTTCTTTGAATAGTCGTAAGGATTAGCATCAGGACCTACTTTATCTCTGGTTTCATTTAACTCTTCAAAAGAAGGTATTTCGTTGTAAGAATGTATCGTGGAGAAGTGGATCATTTTTTTCAATCCATTATCCAGCGCTGCCATGACTACATTTCGTGTTCCTTCAACATTTACTCTGTGAATTTGACCATCCGGATCTCCATCAATTCCAATTAAACAGGCAAGATGAAAAACGGCTTCGGTGCCTTTCAATGCGCTTTTAACATAATTAAAGTTGAGGATATCGCCTTCGGAGCGTTCAACATTTATATTATCGAGTGAAGACTCGCGGTCGATATACATTGCTTTGACATCATGGCCTTTTGCGATGAGTGCTTTGCATAAATTTGGACCAACGTGTCCGGATGCTCCTGTAACTGCTATTTTCATTGTTGCCGTAAAGATATATTATCTCTCAAAATTAAATCGCTCAAAGACATGTTGAAGTTGATTAAAAATGTCATCCTTTTTAAAGCCAAATTTTTCCAGCGTGTAGTCGTGGGTACTTTTATAGTTTTTTGACCTCGTCGAATTCTGCTTCAGCCTTACTTTAAAGTCCTCTTCCATTGTGTAATTGAATGTAGAGTAAATATTTTCAACACTGGAAACCGGATCTTCGACCAAGTCTTCGTAGCGGATTGTTAGCATCTTTGAAGATGGAATTTTATCACGCATGCTATCGAAGTATTTGTAAAAATCTATAGCAAGTTGTCCGAGTCCACGGGTAAGTTCTGAATCATCTGGAATATCGGGGCTATGAAAACTCCAGGCTGCTTTAAACATGCTGGTTAGAGAGGGAACAGACTTGTATGGATGTCTAATGAGGTAAACAATGTGAGCGTCTGGAAAGGTGTTGATCAATCCATGAAGCCTACCGGTTGAAAGTACATTTTTAGATAAGTATATTGCATTAGAGCCTTTTGCAAACATTATTCTTTTCAGGCTGTTTTCGTAATTACGCATATAGCGGTCGATATTTTTTTGCGACATCTTATCCGGAAATCGAACCAGTGGAAGATCGGCTAAGAACGGTACCAGCAGGAACAAACCGGCAGTAAGAGTTGAGAATACATAGAACCCTTCGTCCTCTTCAGACTTATTAAATCCCATTGGATGAATATCTTTCCATCCACCAAATATTTTTCTATCTAAAAATTCAAAAAACCTCCTCATTGGTTTACCGATGCGATTATCGACAATCGCGAGCAGATCGATCAATTTAAGCAATGTGACTGACGGCAGGATCGTCTCATATAGCTTTGTATAAATCCATTTTTCTTCGTCAAGGCATAATAGTCTGTGTAGAAACGTGGTTCCGCTACGGGGATTACTAATGATAAACAGTGGTTCTTTGATTTGTACTTTTCTGTAAGCCGGAAATAGAATTTCATCCAACAATCGAAAGAACAAAACCAGAAGAACAAGAAGCAAATACAAAACTAGAAAGACAATAGTGGTAAGTGCTCTTTTCCAGTGAAATCTGCTGAATATGTTGAGTTTCAGTATGTCACCGATCGTTTTGAAATGAATGAAGAATATAGAATGCATTGAAATATCCGCTCTATTTTGCAGCGCTAAAGTACAGAAATTAGAAGTGGTGTGATCAGATCCTAAAACTGGAATTTCTGCCATGATAAGTTTATATTGATTCATTGAATCGTCTATTCAAAAGGAATTTTGATATTTTTGAAAAAATTACATCATTATTAAAGGGTTTTATCTTCTTATTTGCTTAGGCTTGTTTTGTTCCGAAGTATTGAGCCAGTCACTGCAGAACTACTATACTTATGAGCTAATCTATGGTCTTTTTGGACAGAACTGCAATAACAGTGGGTGTCATAATAATATCGATCAAGCAGGAAATCTCGATCTGCAAGGTGATGGAAGCTCTTTGTATCAGAAGAAAATAAGTGTATACAACGATCTGTTCTTTCAGAAAGCATCTAATTCGGCTTCCGCAGAAAAGAATGAATACCTTGTTTATCCCGGTGATCCTTACCGGTCATATCTATTCCGCAAGATCAATAATGGGCTTGCATCCGGACTGGACCTCGGGCCGAATGAAGGTGACGCGATGCCTTCCGGTCAAAGTCCTTTGAATAATAAGGAGATCGAGTTGATCAGGCAATGGATATTGTTTGGAGCTCCAATAGATAAAACAGTGATAGATCCTGCGATCATAATCGATTATTACGATAACGGTGGCTTTAATCCATTAACATTTGCTCCGGCTCCGCCAGCCGAAGGTGAGGGCTTTCAAATTCATGCCGGACCATTTTTCCTTCCCCCTTCTGCTAACAAGATAATCGAACACGAATATTACAGCAAGTATTCTGACCTTCTAAAAGAGGCAAGTGAAATTGTAAGTATTGAAACCCACATGAGCAACTACTCACACCATGTCATCCTCAATAAATATGCAGATAATGAAGCTGCTCAGGTACCTTACGGATTGCGAAGTAATCATGATTATAGTAATACAGAATTTGTTAGTGGAACTCAATATTCCAACGAATGGAAGCTACCGGAAGGAAGTGCTTTCTTGTGGAATGAAAGTACAGAGTTAGATGTGAATATTCACTTTGTTAATTATTCGCATGATAAGACAGTGGCCTGTGAAGCTTATATTAATGTTTACACTCAAGAGAAAGGAATATCCGACAATATTATGCAATCAAAGCTTTTCTCTTATCAGGATCTGATCATTCCAAATGACGGTGAAACGTATTTTTTTGAAGAAGAGATATTTGCATACAATACCTACCCTATAAATATTTGGGCCATTCAAGGTCACACGCATAGCTTAGGTACAGATTTTCATGTTTATCTTATGGATGAAGATCAGGAAAAAGGGAAGAAAATATATGATGGTGGGTGTCCACAGGGTGTAACAGGATGCCAGTTTGAAAATTTCCAATATGATCATCTTCCTACTGCACTGTATCAGCCATACGAAGTAATGGGAGAGCATGGAGGTTTGATCTATGAAGCCAGTTATGAAAACAATACTGACAAAGAAGTGAGATTTGGACTAAAATCTACCGATGAGATGATGCTTTTCGTGATGTACTATACAATTGATTCTTCCGAAAAACTGCTTATACCTGTTCCTGTTGACTCATTTACCACTTCTGAATCAATCTCTGTTTTCCCCAATCCTGCAACCGACCAGATCTCCTTTTTGCTGGATAAGGAGCTCAGTGGTGCAGTGGATATCAGGATTTACGATACCCGCGGACAACTACAGTTCCAAGAAAAGCGCTTTTTAAATTCGGAACCATTGAATGTTTCTCTTGAGGGAATTCAAGGTTTGTTAAATTCGGGTTTGTATTTGATCACCGTAAGTGATGATCAACAATTAATTGCAAAAGAGAAACTTATAATCAGATAGCGTGCTGTCGAACCGTCAATTACACTTACAATATCTTGCACCTACAAATCCATTCCCTTTATTACTTGAAGTAGAGCGAGCTGACGGTATTTATATCTATTCCAAAGAAAAGAAATATTACGATTTGATCTCGGGGATCTCTGTTTCTAACCTTGGGCATAACAATAAAGCTGTGATCTCGGCGATCAAGGAACAACTCGATGAGCATATGCACGTCATGGTATATGGAGAATTTGTTCAGAAACCACAGATAAATTATGCTAATTTGCTGGTTTCAAACTTACCACAAAGTTTAAATAGCGTCTACTTTGTCAATTCCGGAGCTGAGGCAACAGAAGGAGCACTGAAGTTGGCTCGAAAAGCAAGCGGAAGGAGTGAGATCGCTTATTTCCGGCATTCATATCACGGATCAACAGCGGGAGCTTTATCTGTGATGGGAGATGAACATTATAAATCTGCTTTCAGGCCGTTAATTCCCGGGAACAGAATGCTCGAATACAACGATATAAATGAAGTTTCAAAAATAAGCTCGAACACTGCAGCTGTGATCATGGAAACGGTACAAGCGGAATCAGGAGTCACAGTTCCGGATGTTGACTTCGTTCAATCGATACGCAAAAGATGTGATGAAACAGGTACTCTGCTTATTCTTGATGAGATCCAGTGCGGAATGGGGAGAAGTGGTGGATTATTTGCATTTGAGCATTTTGGAATCGTACCGGATATTTTGTTACTTGCAAAAGCGCTTGGAGGTGGTTTGCCTCTTGGTGCATTTATTTGTGACAGAAACCTCATGTCGCAATTATCCAATAACCCGATGTTAGGTCATATTACAACTTTTGGAGGTAATCCAATTTGTTGTGCTGCCGGAGCTGCTGCTTTCAAGGAATTGATAGAGCGCCGTCTTCATGAAGATGTCGAGCGCAAATCAAAGCTGATCTGTGACAGCCTGAGATCACATCATATAAAGAGTGTTCACGCAAAAGGATTACTTATCGCTATCGAGTTTGAAGATTTTGAGACCAATAAAAAAGTAATAGATGCTTGTTTTGAGAATGGAGTGATCACAGACTGGTTCCTGTTCAATAACAGATCGATGAGAATCGCTCCGCCACTAATAATTGAAGATGAAGAAATTGAAGCATGTTGTAAAGTTATTGAAAGCAGTATTTCCGAAGCCCTGGATTAAGCTGTTAATCACACTTTTTTTTCTTGTTTCAGTTTCACTCTCTTCCCTGGCCTGGGGCTTTTGGGCTCATAAGAAGATAAACTATTGTGCCGTCTTTACTTTGCCGGCTCCTTTATTCTATTTCTATAAAAGAAATATCACTTACATAGAAGATCATGCTGTTGATCCTGATAAGCGACGCTATATTTTGAAAGAGGAAGGTGCCAGACATTATATCGATCTCGATCATTATTGTACTCTCCCTTGTGATGAACTACCAAGATATTGGTTTGAAGCAATAGATAGTTTTACTGAAGATACTTTGATGAAATACGGAATAGTCCCATATCATATAAACTTCCTATCCTACCAACTAGAGAATGCATTCAAAGAAAAGGATCATAATGCGATATTGAAGATTTCTGCAGATCTGGGGCATTACATTGCAGATGCTCATGTGCCCTTACATACTACGAAGAACTATAATGGTCAGCTTAGCGGTCAGAGAGGAATTCATGGTTTCTGGGAATCTCGTTTACCTGAGTTGTTTGGAGAGGATTATGATTATTTCACCGGAAGAGCGGTCTATATCGATAAGCCGATCGAGCTAATATGGAAGTTTGTTCTCGATAGCCACAAAGCGGTGGATTCTGTATTAAGTTTTGAAGCACAATTGAATGAGCACTTTCCGGATGATCGAAAATATACGTATCAAGAAAGAGGTCAGACCATGATGAAAGCCTACTCTTTAGAGTATTCAAAAGCTTATAATGAATTGTTAGACAATATGGTAGAACGAAGGATGCGTCGTTCGATCATCGATGTGGGTTCGATATGGTTTACGTGTTGGGTAAATGCAGGTAAGCCTGATCTGTCGGGTTCAGATACTATCGCTATAGCGGACAGTATAATTCAAATGACCGACGATATCAAAGGTCGGGATCATGCAATTTCCGGATTTGAGTAGGTTATGCGCTTAGCATAACCGGCATAACTAACATTAAGAGATCTTCATTTTCGTCTTCAGTTGTTGGGAAGATAACTCCAGCTT
>JABDMM010000090.1 GCA_013001465.1 Chitinophagales bacterium
GTTATGTCTGGAGGCTAAGGATCATTACCGATAAATTTTTAAGCTGGAGAAAGTCTTTTCAGGTTATCGCACTATGGGAGTTTGCATCTACTTTAACTCCTGGTATCGTTGGAGGTGCTGCAGTTGCATTGTTCTATCTCACAAAAGAAAAGATTGCCTTAGGTAAAAGTACAGCCATCGTTCTTCTTACCGGCTTTCTGGATGAAGTCATTTTTATCGTCACCCTACCTATCCTTCTGCTAATACTTAAACAACAAGTTTTCGTATCTGCTCAGGTGTGTAATGAAGCTTCTGAATTGCCTATACTGAATTATGTAGACAACATAGCATTAGGCACCATAGTCATCTACCTCATTCTACTTGTGTTTACCATTTTGATCGGATACGGTTTATTTGTTAATCCCAGGGCTGTCAAAATGCTCTTCGTTATTATCGCACGTTTGAAATTCATGAAGAAATGGAAGGATGCTATTATACAGTCGGGTGATGATGTGATCTACGCCTCGAAAGAGTTCCGGAGTAAACCTACCATTTTTTGGATCAGAGCCTACGCTTCAACTGCAGTTTCATGGATCGCCCGCTTCAGTCTTGCTAATGTTTTGGTGATCGCTTTCGGCTACGCTGATGTAAGTCAGCTACTAGTATATGGAAGGCAATTTGTTATATGGATGATGATGCTGATTCCTACAACTCCAGGAGGAACAGGTATCGCAGAGATCTCTTTTATCGCTTTCATGTGTGAATTCTTTCCTGATGGAACAGCCGGTACAGTAACTTTTTTCTGGCGGTTCATTTCATACTACTTTTTTATGATGCTGGGAGTCCTCATTCTTCCAAGATGGATTTCAAGAGTTTACCCTAGAAAACCAAAAGACCAGTAAGTAATTCTACCTCTTTCATTTAAAGAAAAGCATTGATTTTTAATCGTTTCCGCCGTTTCTTCAGTACTTTCATATAGAATTAAAACGCAATAACATATGGATTATCTTAAAGAATCGATAGCGTTACATGAAAAGTATAAAGGGAAGATCTCGGTAGAATCTAAGATGGAAATTAAAGACAGGCATGATCTTTCTTTAGTTTATTCTCCAGGAGTTGCCGGACCATGCAAAGCGATCGCAGAGAATCCGGAGGAAGTTTGGAACCTGACATTAAAAGCCAACACTGTAGCAGTCGTGACTGATGGCAGCGCCGTGCTAGGCCTTGGCAATATCGGTGCGAAAGCGTCAATACCTGTTATGGAAGGCAAGGCTATCCTATTCAAGAAATTCGCAGGAATCGATGCCTTTCCTATTTGTATTGATTCTCAAGACACAGACAAGATCGTGGAAACAGTAAAGTTGATCGCTCCTGTATTTGGAGGGATCAATCTGGAAGATATTTCAGCTCCACGAAGTTTTGAAATTGAAGAAAGGCTGCAAGATATCGGCATTCCGGTATTTCATGATGATCAGCATGGGACAGCGATTGTTGTTCTGGCTGCTCTGATCAATGCAAGTAAAATTGTTGGTAAAAAGTTAGTAGACATAAGTGTAGTCATCAACGGATCAGGGGCAGCAGGTATAGCGATATCTAAATTGCTCAGGTGTGTAGATCACTCTAATAACATGGCTTGTATTCCTGTTAGGGAAGATGTGCTATGTGATAGAAAGGGTATTATTCATAAAGGAAGAAGCGACCTTAATTCATCAAAAGCTTCGGTTTTAAGCTATTCTAATCCGTATAACAAATCAGGAACCGTTCAAGATGCTTTAAAAGGAGCAGATGTATTCATTGGAGTAAGCAGTGGTGGTTTGTTAACTGCCGATGACATTTCCACCATGAGTAAAGATGCGATCGTGTTTGCTCTCGCCAACCCAGATCCCGAGATCATGCCTGATGAGGCAAAGAAAGGTGGTGCAGCGATCGTTGGTACTGGGAGAAGCGATCTTCCTAATCAAGTTAACAATGTCCTTGGATTTCCGGGGATCTTCAGAGGTGCCCTCGACGCTAAGGCAAGAAGCATAACTCCTGAAATGAAACTTGCAGCCGCCTATGCTATTGCCGAATCCATAGATAACCCTACTCCGGAGAAGATCATCCCGCCAACTTTGAATATGAGTGTGGCTAAAAATGTAGCTAAAGCAGTCTCTAAAGCTGCGATGACCGGGGTTTTCCATTGATCATGCCCCTTGAAGCACGCCAAGTTCAGATCCAACCTGGGTAAAAGCTTCAATCGCTTTATCTAAATGGTGCTTTTCATGAGCCGCAGATATTTGAACACGTATTCTTGCCTGCCCTTTTGGAACAACCGGATAGAAGAACCCTATCACATAAATTCCCTTTTTTAATAGCTTCTCTGCCATCTGCTGAGCTAAAACAGCATCATAAAGCATAATAGGAACAATCGGATGATCTCCTTCCTTAATTGTAAAACCGTTTTCCGTCATCCTCGATCTGAAATACTTTGTATTCTCTTCCAGCTTATCTCTCAGCTCCGTCGTTTCATCGAGCATATCAATCACCGCAATCGAAGCTCCTACTATTGATGGGGCTAAACTATTTGAAAACAGATACGGTCGGGATCTTTGTCTTAGAATTTCAATGATCTCTTTCTTTCCAGTTGTAAATCCTCCCATTGCACCACCAAGTGACTTACCAAAAGTGCCTGTTATAATATCGATCCTACCCATTACATTTCGATATTCATGTGTTCCCCTACCTGTTTTACCCATAAAACCTGTTGAATGGCATTCATCTATCATCACCATTGCGTCATACTTTTCTGCGAGATCGCAGATCTTATCGAGCTGAGCCACGGTTCCGTCCATCGAAAAGACACCATCTGTCACAATGATCCGGTTTCGTTGAGCCTGGGATTCCTTTAGTTTTTCCTCAAGATCAGCCATGTCATTATGCTGATATCTATATCTTGCCGCTTTACATAAGCGAACTCCATCTATAATTGAAGCATGATTTAGTGCATCCGAGATAATGGCATCCTCCGCTGTTAATATCGGTTCAAACACACCGCCATTAGCATCAAAACATGCAGCATAAAGGATCGTATCTTCAGTTCCTAAGAATTTCGCGATCTTTTCTTCCAGTTCTTTATGAATATCCTGGGTTCCACAGATAAACCTTACGGAAGACATTCCATAACCATGAGAATCTATATATTTCTTGGCTGCATCGATCACACGAGGATGAGAAGACAATCCCAGATAATTGTTCGCACAGAAATTAATAACAGCATCACCATTTGTAAGATGAATATCCGCGCCTTGTGGTGATGCAATAATTCTCTCCGACTTGAATAAACCAGCTTCCTTAATTTCTCCTATTTCCTTCAGAAGTCTGTCCTTAACTGAGTACATATTGACATTATTTAAGTATGATTAGACAAATTCCAACGATCCTAACTCCACTAAATTAGGGCTTATTGAATTATATTCAATCATAGATAGGTTTTATCTTTGCAAATCAATAATTTTTTTGAAATGAAGGCATTTCAAACGCTTTTATACTATAAATACTGCAGAATCAACGATGCTGAAAAGTTTGCTGTTCTTCATCTGAATTTTTGCAAATCTTTAAGGCTGAAAGGGCGAATTCTTGTTTCTGAAGAGGGAATCAATGGAACCGTTTCAGGTCCGGTTATACAATGTAAAAAGTATATGGACCAGCTAAAAAATGATCCGATCTTTCATGGAATCGAATTTAAGATCGATGAGGTGGATGAAGTTTCATTTGACAAGATGCATGTTAGATATAAATCTGAGATCGTAAACTTAGGCTGCCCTGATGTAGATCCTACAAATAGCGACGTACCACACCTTTCTGCTTCCGAAGTGCTGGAAATGAAGGACAAAGAAGATGTTGTGATGCTCGATGTTCGCAATAAAGTGGAGTACGAACTTGGGAAATTTAAAGACGCTCTAACTCTTGATATCGATACGTTTCGGGAATTTCCAGAGCACCTGAATGAAATTGAAGAATACAAGGATAAAAAGATCATCGCTTACTGTACAGGAGGTATACGTTGTGAAAAGGCTACCTTGGTTATGAAGAATATGGGATTTAAAAATGTTTACCAGATCGATGGTGGAATTTTCAAGTATGGCCGAGAAGCAGGAGGTAGAGACTTTGAAGGGAAAATGTATGTATTTGATAAAAGGCTTGCCGTAGACGTGAACGATGTAAATCCCAAGGTCATTTCTAAATGCCGGATATGCGATAGCACCACAAGTAAAATGGTGAATTGCGCTAACCCGGAATGTAATGAACATTTTGTTCTATGCGAGGATTGTGGATGGAAAATGAAAGGCTGTTGCAGCGATTCTTGTCTGGACGCTCCCAACGTTCGCCCCTACGATGGCAGCGGCTACTACTCTAAGGGAGAGTAATCGATAAACTTTGATTAATTTAGGTTAAATTTTCATCATGGGATTTATAGTTCTTCTAGCTATCATTGCTTTGCCAATTCTATTCGTCGTATTTATATACAACAATCTTATCGGCAAGAAAAATAAGGTTGAATACGCTTTCAGTAGTATTGATGTCATGTTAAAAAAGAGACGTGATCTTATTCCAAACCTTATTGATACAGTGAAGGAATACATGGTTCACGAAAGAGAGCTGCTAACCGAAATAACTCAACTAAGAAGCCAGGCAATGTCTGGTGGAATTTCAGATGAAGAAATGTTCCATGTTGAAAAGAAACTGAGCGGAAGAATGGGACAGTTCAAGATCGCAGTAGAAAACTACCCTGATCTTAAAGCCAACCAAAACTTTCTCAATCTGCAAGCTTCTCTTAATGACGTTGAAGAGCAGATCTCAGCCTCAAGACGAGCTTACAATGCTGCTGTTATGGAATACAACAACGCAATCGAAATGTTTCCTTCAAACATTTTGGCAAACAAAATGGGTTATCTCCGCCGACCTTCATTTGAAATTCCCGAAGTAGAACGACAAAATGTTGATGTTAAAGCTCTATTCAATAGAGAGTGATCACATTTGAACAAATATTCCCTGAGCTTCAGCCAAAATTAAAGTCGCTGGACGATCAGAGAATTGAGCTGCTCCGTCTCCGCAGAAAAACGCTACTTATCATCGTGGGAATCATCCTGCCATTAACAATACTTGCCTTGGTCATTAGCAGACACCCTCTTGCTTTGTTTATAGGAATCGGAGTGGGAGGAATTGTCTATTCTACGATGTATGAAAAACACAGGCGTAAGTTTAAGAACGAAGTCAAAGACAAGCTTATTCTGCAAATTGTAAACAGTATGAATATGGGTCTCACCTACCGACGCTCCTCTTTTATTTCTGTTAATGAGTTCAGAAAATGCGGTATTTACCAGCAATCCATTGATAAATATTGGGGTGAGGACTTTTTTGAGGGTAAAGTTGGTGAGACTGATGTACTTTTTTCTGAATTAACAGCTCAGAGTAAAAAAACAGTCAGAGATAGCAAAGGAAACGTGCACACACACTACGTTACTTTTTTCCAAGGATTGTTTGTGATCGCAGATTTTCATAAAAACTTTAGCGGGAGAACACTTGTTCTCCCGGATAATTCCGAACAGTTTTTAGGAATGATCGGGAAGAAGTTACAATCGATGAATTTCACTCGTGATGAGTTGGTCTATATGGAAAACCCCGAATTTGAGAAAAAATTTGTTGTTTACAGTACTGACCAGGTTGAGGCAAGATATATTCTCAGCCTTACAATGCTTGAAAGAATTATGATGCTTTCAGAGAAATTGGATTCCCGCATATCCTTGTCATTCGCAGATAATAAAGTTTATATTGCGATCCCTCAGAGCAAAGATTTTCTTGAGCATAATTTAAATCAGAGTGTATTAGATTCTGAAGTGATTCGGAATTTTTATGACGAGATCGTTACCTGTTTGGAGATCGTGGATGACCTCAACCTCAATATCCGTATCTGGGGGAAATAAAAAAACCCTTGCAAATTAATGCAAGGGTGTATTCAAGGGCTAGGTTTTGGAACTGCCTTTGAAAATCTTTAGCTGCAGCCCAGGCTTTCACCGCAGTTCAGGCATTTGTAGCAAGTACCGTTCCTAACAGTGATATGACCACAGTTATCGCAAGTTGGGGCATCACCCATCATACTGCTTAAGTGCTCTGAGTTTGCATTTCCTTTTGACTGACTGTTCGCAGCTTCAGTTTCTGCTGAAATGGTCTGAGATACCTTCGGCTCTTTACCCAAATCCAGTTTTTCCCCCAGAGTTCCAGGGTCTATATCAAGGCTGGATCTCTCCTTTGCCATTAATTCTTCAGGAGTTATATGAACCAGATCGTTTCTTCCAAGATATTCGAATGCAAGCAATCTGAAAATATAATCTACAACAGAAGTCGCGTTCTTGATGTTTGGATGATCCACTCTTCCGCTAGGTTCAAATCTTGTGAAAGTGAATTTGCTGGTGAATTCTTCCAATGGCACTCCATACTGGAGGCCGATTGAAATTGCAATAGCGAAACAGTTCATCAGTGATCTAAACGCGGCACCTTCTTTATGCATATCGATAAAGATCTCTCCCAAAGTTCCGTCAGAATATTCTCCGGTACGAACAAAAACAGTTTGTCCGCCTACTTTTGCCTTTTGCGTAAATCCTTTCCTCCGGTGAGGAAGTTTTTTACGCTCAACTATACGTGAAAGCTGTCTCTTGAATGTGGTATCCGTTGATTCGTTGATCAGCTTTCTGGCAGCTTCTAAGACGAGTTCCGGAGTTAAAGAGCTGAATAGATCTTTATCTTTTTCGGCCTGAGTTTTTTCAGCATTTTCTTCTGTACTTTCTTTATCGTTCTTTTTGTCTTTTTTATTTGCGAGAGGTTGAGATAACTTACAACCATCTCGATACAATGCGTTTGCTTTCAAACCAAGCTCCCATGAAAGGCGATAGCAATCCTTGATATTGTCGACAGTAGCTTCATTTGGAAGATTTATAGTTTTAGAGATCGCCCCGGAAATGAAAGGCTGAACATTCCCCATCATGCGAATATGCCCGTGAGCGTGTATGTAGCGCTCTCCGTTAGTTCCGCATTTATTAGCACAATCGAAAACTGGATAATGCTCTTCTTTTAAATGAGGAGCGCCTTCAATAGTCATTGTACCACATACATATTCATTTGCCTTCTCGATCTCGCTTTCACTGAATCCAATTGCTTTCAGTACATTGAAACCAGGATCCTTATATTGTTTAGCTGTAAATCCAAGTCTTTGAAGTGTTTGTTCGCCTAATGTATACACGTTAAAAGCAAAAGAAATATCAAATGCTGAAGCCATTTCGTTGTCAACTTTATGTATTTCGCTTTCGTTCAATCCTTTCTGCAATAGTGACTGGAAATTGATCTCCTGAGATCCATTTAGTGTTCCATGACCTTTAGCATAACTTACGATCTCTTCAATTTCTTTTTCTGCATAGCCAAGATTTTTAAGAGCTAAAGGAATCGACTGATTGATAATTTTGAAATATCCGCCTCCCGATAATTTTTTGAACTTAACGAGAGCGAAATCAGGTTCAACACCTGTTGTATCGCAATCCATAACCAACCCGATCGTACCGGTCGGGGCTATTACAGTTGTCTGTGCGTTTCTGTATCCATATTTCTCTCCAAGTTGAAGGGCCCCATCCCAGGCATTACAGGCAGCAGACAATAGATATTCCGGACAGAATTGAGGATCGATTCCTTGTGGTGCAGTGTTTAAATTCTCATACGTATCCTCAGCTGCATTATACGCTGCATAACGATGATTCTTAATTACTCGAATAACATCATCCTTGTTTTGCTCATATCTTCTGAAAGGGCCGAGAAAAGAAGCCATCTCTGCGGAAGTTTTATATGCTGTACCGGTCATGATCGCTGAGATCGCCCCTCCAATAGCTCTTGCATCCGGGCAATCATAAGGTATCCCTGCGACCATCAACAAAGAACCAAGGTTTGCAAACCCTAATCCAAGAGTTCTATAATCGTAAGACAATTTTGCAACTTCCTTCGATGGGAATTGTGCCATCAGAACTGAGATCTCGAGTACGGTTGTCCAGAGGCGACACATGTGTTCAAAACCTTTAACATCGAACACTAATTTTTCGTCATCGAAAAATTTTCTAAGGTTAATCGATGCAAGATTGCACGCTGTGTTATCCAGGAACATATATTCCGAACATGGATTTGATGCGCGGATCTTTCCATCTTTCGGGCATGTGTGCCAATCATTAATAGTCGTATCAAATTGCACTCCGGGATCAGCACATCTCCATGCAGCATTCGCAATAAGATTCCACATCTTTTCAGAGTTCACCTTCTTTATCGGACTCCCGTCCGTTCTCGATGTTAGATCCCAGTCGCGGTTGCTATCCAAAGCATGGAAAAATGAGTCTGGTATTCTTACTGAGTTGTTGCTATTTTGACCTGAAACTGTTCTATAAGCTTCACCTTCGTAATGAGAATCATAACCAGCGTCGATCAAAGCTGCAACCTTATCTTCTTCTTTTGTTTTCCAATTTATAAAATCTACGATCTCAGGATGGTCAAGATCTAAACAAACCATCTTAGCTGCTCTTCTGGTTGTTCCTCCCGACTTAATCGCTCCTGCTGCACTATCGCCGATCTTCAAAAAAGACATTAAACCTGAAGATGTTCCTCCACCTGATAGTAATTCACCTTCTCCCCTAA
Source organism: Chitinophagales bacterium (assembly GCA_013001465.1). Taxonomy (GTDB): domain Bacteria; phylum Bacteroidota; class Bacteroidia; order Chitinophagales; family JABDMM01; genus JABDMM01. The sequence continues at coordinate 8,683 of JABDMM010000090.1, forward strand.
TATTTGAAAAGTTCGTACCAACGCCGGATCCATATTTGAATATTCTGGCTTCCCGAACCCATAGATCCATTATTCCTCCTCCATTCACAAGATCATCGTCTACAGACAAAATAAAGCAAGCATGGGGCTGAGGTCGCTCATATGCTGAAGTAGATTTTCTTAGCTGCTCTGATTCAGGATCCACATAATAGTGTCCTTGAGGCTTTCCTGTAATTCCATAAGTATTATGTAATCCCGTGTTAAACCACTGTGGCGAGTTTGGAGCGGCATACTGGCCTATCAACGCATAGACCAATTCTTCGTAAAACACTTTTGAGTCTTCCTTTGAAGCAAAGTAGTTATATCTGTCTCCCCATGTTTGCCAGCAATTAGCCAATCTATGAGCAACCTGTTTTATCGAGTTTTCACTTCCCGTTGTTCCATCCTTCATGGGCACACCGGCCTTTCTGAAATATTTTTGTGCTAATATATCAGTAGCCACCTGTGACCATGAATCAGGTACTTCTACGTTGTTCATTTCAAAAACTACATCGCCTTCCGGATTTCTTATTATTGAAGTCCGAATATCATAGTTGTACATTTCTGTGGGGTTAACTCCTTCTCTCGTAAAATGTCGGGAGAATCTAAGCCCCTTTCCGCTTGAATTGGGTTTCGTCATTTTTGCGAATTTTCTACTTTTGTTAAAATTGATTGCTCTGATTACAGGCAGGTGGAACAAATATATTTCGATTAAACAATTGTTAAATTTCATTTTATCAACAAGACATGGTGTAGCAGTATTGAAAAATCACAAGATGCTTTTCAAACTTTGATTTTGCCTGTGAATAAAAAAATGATCACCATGTTGATGTCTTCGAATATCACCATAACGTATAGTCAAATATTTCAATTGTTTATCATTATTGAATCGTGATTCCATATTAAAACTGATGTTATATCTTCGACAAAAACCTGCTAAACTGTAAGAAATTGTAAATTTAACTTTCAGTTCATGAGTTACATCAACGATTCAATCATAACAAGTAATGTCAGTGACGGGAAAAAAGCTTTTGCTATTCTCATAGATCCTGATAAATGCAGCAAAGATCACCTGGAAGATTTGCTTGCATTAACTTCTGATGTGCAAGTAGAGTTCTTTTTTGTGGGTGGCAGTCTACTTACAAAAGATCAACTCGACAAGTGTATTTCATATCTAAAAGATCACTCTTCGATACCTGTCATTATTTTTCCTGGTAATAACATGCAGCTTTCATCCCACGCTGATGCAATTCTATTCTTATCCCTGATCTCGGGAAGAAACCCGGAATTGCTAATTGGCCAGCATGTTATCGCTGCACCTAAACTTAAAGAGATCGGACTTCCAGTGATCCCAACAGCATATTTGTTGATAGATGGAGGTAAAGCTACTTCTGTGTCGTATATGAGTCACACTATTCCGATTCCTTCTGATAAATTTGATATCGCTGCTTCAACTGCTTTAGCCGGAGAAATGCTGGGGTTAAAAATGATCTATATGGATGCAGGAAGCGGTGCTCTCAAGCCTGTTCACCCCAGAATGATAAAAATGGTGAAACGATTCGTGAATATCCCTGTCATCGTGGGTGGTGGAATCAAATCACCGGAAGAAGCAGAATTGATTTGTAAGGCAGGTGCCGACGTTGTGGTTGTCGGTAACGCCATCGAAAAAGATCCTAAACTTATTGCTGATCTGTCTATTGCCATTCATTCTTCACAAACCGTATCGTAAGAGATTTGACTGAAAAAGTACTAGTAATTAAGTCTACAGGTAAATTCTACACCGTTCAAAATGAGGATGGAAAGACTTATGAATGTACTGTAAAAGGTAAGTTTCGGCTTAAAGGACTTAAATTAACTAATCCGGTAGCTGTTGGCGATCATGTCTTGATCGACACCGATTCTCTCGTAATTGAAGATATTCTTGATCGTGAAAATTATATCATCAGACAATCTCCAAAAAAGAAACATGCTGAACAGATCATTGCGTCTAATATCGACCAGGCAATTTTGATCACGACTTTTTCTATGCCCCGAACTTCGACAGGTTTTATGGATAGATTCCTGATTACCGCCGAAGCGTATCATATCAAGAGTATAATACTTTTCAATAAAGCAGATCTATTAAGTGAATCTGAAATATCAGAGGTAAAAGAACGTATGAAAATTTATGAGAGTGCAGGATATGAATGTTATCTGATCTCTGTAATAGAGGAGATCGGTCTGGAAGTTTTGAATCAAAAACTTAAGAATAAGATCACACTACTATGCGGTCATTCAGGTGTAGGTAAATCTTCTCTGATCAATTCCCTTCTTCCAGACAAAGAAATCGCTACCAGAGAGATCTCCGATTATAGCGAAAAAGGCCTCCATACGACGACATTTGCGGAAATGCATGATCTTCCCGATGGAGGAAAGATCATTGACACGCCGGGGATCAAGGAGTTTGGAGTTTTAGATTTCGACGCTTCGGAAGTGGGTCATTGCTTTCCTGAAATGAGAGACTACTTGTCGGATTGTAAATTCCACAATTGCCTCCATCTGGATGAGCCTAAATGCGCTGTAAGGCAAGCAGTTGAAAATGACAATATTTCAGAAGAACGATATAAGAACTATAAGAAGATCGTAATGGATGTTAAGAATGAGATCAAACCTTGGGAATGAGAGCTACAATTCAAAGAGTAAGCAGTGCTAGTGTCGAAGTTGATCGTCAGGTCGTGGGGGAAATTAAGTCCGGCCTCCTGATCTTTGTTGGTTTTGAAGATAATGACGCTACAGAAGATCTAAAGTGGATGTCTAAGAAGATCATTAACTTGAGGGTTTTCAATGATGATGACGGTGTTATGAACAGATCTGTGGCAGATGAATTAGGAGAACTGCTGGTTATAAGTCAGTTCACATTGCATGCCAGCACTAAGAAAGGGAATCGTCCTTCCTATATTAAAGCCGCAAAACCGGATATTGCCATTCCTATATATGAGAACTTTCTATTTGAACTGGCATCTCTGTTTGAAGGGAAAATAGAACGAGGAATATTTGGAGCAGAAATGAAGGTGAGCCTCGTGAATGAGGGTCCGGTCACTATAAATATAGATTCGAAAAATAAGGAATAATGAACAAGAAAATTTTGTTCGCCGAGCTTTTGTTTGTTTCGCTGGTAATCTATGCGTTCTATTCTTTATACCAGAATTTTGAGAAAGCACCTCTGCTTCTGATCATCGGTATAAGCTTGCTTGCTTTTTTCTATGTCGCAAGAGCTTTCTATCTGATCGTTCTTGGTATTGCTCAAAAGACAGACTCTCTTGGTTTAATATCTGTATTTGGATTCTTTGCATTGGCGTTCATTTTAACCGGAATATTGACTGCAGTTTTTATGAATAGTATGTCAAAACCGGTAATTATTATCGGTCTTGTTTCTGGAGTGGGTTGCCTGCTTGTCATTTCCAGCCGAAGAAATAAATATATGGGCACTGATCAATGGGGTAAAGCGAATGCTATGTTGCTCCGCATTGTTTTCTTTACTATGCTCGCATTTGCGATCCTTAGAACGTCAGGTGTGAAGTTCTATAAGATGTTTGGCCCTTTGAAAAACGACCAGCAAGCAATTGAGCTTCTCGAAGACTGTATGATCCGCAAGTCGAGTTGCGAGAAATTTTTTGAATATCAGCATAAAACCGTTGGAGAAAGATGGAATTAAAAGAAGCGCAAAAACATGTTGATGACTGGATCAAGTCTACCGGAGTCCGTTATTTCAACGAGTTAACAAATATGGCGATCCTAACCGAAGAGGTTGGAGAACTTGCCAGCATTTTCGCACGAAAATATGGAGAGCAATCATTTAAAGAAGGAGAATCAGCAGATGTCGCTGATGAAATGGCAGATGTGCTTTTTGTTCTGATCTGCCTGGCTAATCAAACAGGTGTAGACCTTGAAGAAGCTCTTTTGAAAAACATCGATAAAAAATCTAACAGAGATGCCAGCAGACACAAAGAAAATCCAAAATTAAAGTGATCTCTTGGTCATTATCATTTGTTTAAATTAAGTTTATAGATCCTAATCAGAATCTAGTTTTTATGACGATCCGTATATTTTTAATCTGTTCCTCGATGTTTTTAGGGCTAACCATTTTTAGTCAGACTGAAGAGCGCCCTAATCAGATCGGGTTAAGCTTAAGCGCTATCGATTTTAGCGGTCCACAAAGCAATAACTTCACTAAGTTCGAAAATTTTCACGGCGTTGGCAGGCTCTTCTATAGTCGCTATCTCAATAATTCCCTCAATGTAAAAGCCGACTTCTCTGCAAAAAAAGTCCTTCATCCAAAAGAAACCGAATATCCGGATATCGTCGATGGTGTTTATCATCTTGAAGATCTCTACGATCTGGGATTAAAGATCGAATTCAAGTTAGACAATGGATACATTTTCAAGTCCGAAGGGGTTTTAGGTCCATACCTCACTTCCGGTTTTGGAGTAAACTTACTAGGTGGAGACGAAACACCTCAGGATTGGAATACATACATCCCATTTGGCTTGGGTTTTAATATTCGGCCTTCAAAAAAGATCACGATTAATCTTCAGGGAGAATACAAATTAAATATCGACAACTCCTTCGATTATACTCAGTTCTCTGCCGGCTTAGCTTACAATTTCGGCAATGCCAGGCAAAAAGATGTTCCGGTAGTAGATACTGATAAAGATGGGATACCGGATGATTCAGATGAATGTCCGTTTGCTTATGGAATCATTGATTTTGATGGATGCCCGGATACCGATGGTGATGGTATCGGCGATTCACGGGACAGGTGCCCTTTTGATGCCGGGAAACCGGAAAACAAAGGCTGTCCTATTCTCGACAAGGATGGTGATGGCGTACCGGATAGATCAGATAAGTGTCCGGATCTTCCCGGTAACAAGAGTTTGCAAGGATGCCCGGATTCTGATAACGACGGTATTGCAGATAATATGGATAACTGTCCTGATATAGCAGGAAGCATCGAAAATAATGGCTGCCCGATTGATGATTCGTCTTCTAAAAGCTCCTTCGAAGAATCTTCTTCAGAGGTAAAGAATGTCTATTCTATTTATTTTAAAGGAGCGTCTGATGTGATATTGCCAGATCAAACTGAGGTGCTCGATGAAGTTGCTAACAAGGTGAAGAACAGTCCAACTTATAAGGTGAAAATTAATGGCTACACCAGTGCAGTAGGTAACGATTCCAGGAATATGGACCTCTCACTAAAGCGGGCAGAAAATGCATGGAAATATCTGGTAAACAAAGGAGTTGATGGTGGGAAAATGGCAATCTATGGTTTTGGCGAATATGAGCTGAAATATACAGATCCAAGTCAGCAAGAAAAAAACAGAAGAGTTGACCTTGTGATCTTTGAGTAGTTCGTTTGCTCATGTGCTCATGTGCTCATGTGCTCGTTTGCTCATTTGCTCATTTTGGGATTTTGGGATTTTGAGATTCAGGACTCTGATGTAGAGATTTAGAGAATTGTAATTAAGAGATTAAGAGATTAAGAGATTAAGAGTGGTCGAGATTGAAGATCTGGATTTTAGGATTTAGATTTATAGATAAGCGGTTTCAAAATCATACGAGCACACGAGGACACGAGCAAATGAGCAAATGAGCAAACTAATCAGGTACCGCATTTTCAAAAAAGGCAAAACCTTTCTCTTCATCTTTAGATTCTAAAAATTTCGCACAGGTAAGTGCAACGGTTTCTTCTATCTGTATGAACTCATAGTTCAGGTAGCTTTTGAGCTTGCTATTATCATACTTAAATTTATGAGATGCCATGCGTGCTGTCTCAGGAGTGATTACAGGTTTTATTCCCGTAAGCCAATACTTGAGGCGATCCATTCTCCATGCAAAACCGTTTAAAAAGGGTCCGGCCTGAATTTTTGGTGGTGGTATATTCAAACCTTTTGCAATAAGTTCGAATAACTTCATAAACTCGATGTTTTGGGAACTGACAATAAACCGTTCATTGCTAATATCGCTTTCCATCAATCGATATGCAATTTCAACCACATCACGAACATCTACGAAGCCATTCATCCCGGTTGTATAGAACTTCAATCCATCAGCGAGCTTCTTAAAAATCGCGCCTGTTCCTCCAGACCAGTCGCAAGCACCAAGAATGGTCGCAGGATTCATGATTACTGTATTCAACCCCTCCTGCTGTGCTCGCCAAACCTCTCGTTCTGCGTTATGTTTTGTTATAGCATAGTTTGTATTGTATTTCCCATCGCGCCATTCCGTATTCTCGTCGATCAACATTTGTGAATTCTCAGACCTGCCAAAAGCCGAAATCGAACTCACATGCAAGAATTTTTCGATACCATTCGAAAGTGCTGCATTTACCATGTTCGCAGTGCCTTCAATATTGATCTTGTACATCTGTGGCATTTCTTTCTTGATGAAAGTTATCACTGCAGCGCTATGGTAGACTTTATCTACATCTTTCATAACCTCATCCAGAAATGTCACATCCAGAACATCCCCAATTGCCCATTCAACTTTTGAAGCATAATCTCCCAGCATTTGCAGGTTAGATTGCTTCCTCCTGATTCCACGAACATGATAGCCTTTGTCGATCAACGATCTTATCAAGTATGATCCAACAAATCCACTGCCTCCACTAACTAATATTCTATTGTCTTTGTTTATCATGCATTGTGTATAGCACCATTACAAGAATTTCTGTCAGCTCCAGAACTTTGAGCAAGAAAATTTACTTCCCCAAGAAAACGCAAAAGTCCGCTAAATGCTGTCGCTACTGCTTCTTTGAATTCGATCAACATTTGATCACCAACTGATACTTGGTAACTGAACTTACCAATTAAATGTTTATTCAATGCTCCTCCCCCGCTTATTAAAATTTTGGAGTCGCTATCAATCTTAAATTTCTTTAACTGTTGTTCGATCTGAAAAACGATGTGTTCACAGAAAGTTGCCAGTTTGTCTTCAGTCGAGATATCGAAGGAGTTCAAAATTGGCATTAGCGATAAATTAGTAAAGCTATTATCTAACGATCGAGGTAATCTCTTTTGAAAAAATTCGATCTGGTTCAACTGTTCCATCAAGTCGACATTTATTTTCCCCTTAGATGCCATCCCTCCGTCGTGGTCATAGTCAAGACCCTTTTCTTTAGCAAGTAAGTTCAAAACTTGATTAGCGACACAAACATCAAATGAGACAATAGACTCGCCCTTTACAGTCATATTCGCTATTCCCCCGATATTGATCAGTACTTGATATTCTTTAAAAAGCAACAGATCCGAAATAGCAACCATTGGTGTTCCCTGACCTCCAAGAGCTACATCAGAACTCCTTAGATCTGTTACTACCGGCAAGTTTAGTTTCGCAGAAATTATTCCGCCGTTCCCGATCTGAAGAGACACCATTTTATCAGGATAATGAAATACAGTGTGGCCGTGTAATGCAACAAGGTCAACTTTCGTGATGTTCTCTTGTTCAATGAAGTCTTTAACCATTCCAGAGATCAATTCAGCATATGAAGCATCTAATTCATGAAGTGATAGTCCACTAAGTTGAGGGGCTGATCGAAGTTTGGTGATCCATTGATTCGGATACTCTACACAAGCTTCAGCGAGGATCGTAAAATTCCAGTCATCATTATCACGTGTGAATCGACAATATGCAATATCGAGACCATCGAGGGAACTACCAGACATTAAACCGATGACATGATATTTCATATCATTAATTTCTTAAACTTCTAGTGTAATTTACCACTTGTTCCAACTCTTTATCGGATAGCATTCCAGAAAAACTTTGCATTAATCCTTTTCCATTCATTAGGATCTCATATGTTTCTTTTGTGCTTAAATTTGATGCAGACAGATCACTCGCATTAGACAATCCCAGGCTTCCGTCACCTCCATGGCAATTACTACAGTATTTCGTATAAATTAACTGTCCCGGTTCAATTTTAGCATAACTAGAAGTTTCTGCGTTTGGAGTATTCTGGCAAAATGAGAGTAAAATGCAACTGCTAAAAATTATGATGAGCTGGCAATACCTCATTTAAAAAATGGATGCACTTTTCGTGAACGCTAAGATGAAGATATAGAGGAAGATCAAGATAGAAGTGATGACCATCCATTTGCTGTTTCTTTTAAATCCAATAATTGCAAGTGGAATCGCTATTATGACCAGCGTGAGTTTAAGATGGAACCACCCTCCAATATTGCCCATTCCTATATTTACAAGAAGTGCAACCCCTGTAATTATGAATAAAAGAGGTATCACCATGTCTAAAGCAACTTTTGTTTTCCTTCTATACGATTCGATCGATGGGTTACCGGTCAAAAATAAAAACCCTTTGATCAACATATGAATTAGAAATACTGAGACCAGAAGTGTGTGCGTGTGCTTAATTCCTATGAGTAAACTATCCGACATGCGGCAAATCTAATAAAAGATAGTAATCAAATAGTATTATCTGAGCAATGTTATTGTGCCAGATTTTTTTAACCGTTCCCCATCGAAGTTGAGATAATCGATAGCGAAGGTATATGTTCCCATTTCCTGAGCACTTCCTTTATATGTCCCATCCCAGCTATCATCAATATTTGTGGTTGAAAATACTTTTTCTCCCCAACGATTATAAACTGCAAATTCATATATCTCCTCAACATTGCTTGATTCGAGTATTCCAAACCTGTCATTGTTGCCATCATGATTAGGGCTAAATCCGCTCGGGACAAGCAGCAGATCCAACGCATTTACAAAAACGGTCATGCTATCATAATCTGTACATCCATACTCATCCTGTACTCTAAGAACAAAAGTTGTTGTTTCAAAAGGGGAAGCCATGGTATTTTCATATGTTGGGTCGTTGAGTCCGTCAATTGGCAACCATAGATAGTTCACACCGCCCTCACCTTCAAGTTGAGTGAAATTTCCACGGTTGATTATTTTATCTTCTCCGGCATCAGCAACAGGTAATGGTTGAACCATCACACTGATCTCAACGGTATCAAGGAAGCAATCATTAGATACCTCGACAAGATATTCAATGTTCTCTAAAGGGTTTACAACCGGATCTGCGATATAGTCGTAGTTCAAGTAAGTAGCCGGGATCCACTGGTAATAGAAACCACCGCTTACTTTTAGTTTCAATACACTGTTCTCACAAATAGAATATGAAGTATCAACAGAGGTCTCCAGTTCCGGCTGTACATCTACAACCAAAGTATCGTCTGCAAAACAACCATGTTTATTCGTTACTGTCACATAATATGTGTGCGTATCTGTAGGTGTGGCTAAAGGGCTAACAGAATCGATATTAAACAACGTAGGATCACTTTGCCATAGATAAGATACTCCACCGGCAGCACTTAGATAAACAGACTGACCCACACAAATAAATCCTCTTTCATCATTTATACCGGTGCTGGTGATAGGTGGAAAATAGACTAGAATAGTAATGCTGTCGTAGTTGGCACATCCTATGGAGTCAACCACGGTAACATAATAAGTATTGTCATCATCCGGGAATGCCAGAGGGTTTGGAATGTTAACATCGCTGATCGTGGGGTCAGGATCCCAGAGATACGATAATCCGCCTTCTGCGTTAAGCATGATAGAATCTCCGATACAAATTGAATCAAGTATGCCGGTATTTACCATCGGTAACTGATTCACATTCACGGTGACCGAATCATCAGTAAAGTAGCAGTAATTGGCTACCGTTAGGATATACTCTGTAGTAACTATTGGGAAAAATGAAGGCTCTCTGATATTTGGATCACTCACTCCAACCGTCGGAGTCCAGGTATATGTTGTGATCAGACCGAGATCGATAACCGGGATACCGACTGTATCATAAACACAGATGGCAGTCGACATCTGAGCGATCAGATCTAGTTTTGGATCGAGAAAATAAACTCTGACAGAATCAGTACCAACACAGCCGTTTGTATCTACAGCAGTTACATAGTAAGTGGTATTTACAACAGGTCTTGATGTTGGATTAAAAATATTAGGATCATCTAATCCTGCAACCGGTGACCAGGTATATGAGATTCCACCTGTGGCATTTAAAGTAACGCTATCTCTGAAACTATTTGCTTCCAGGCAAACCGAAGTATCTTTCCCGGCATCGATCATCGGAAAAGGAAAAACATCAACAAAAATGCTATCCTGATTTCTACAACCGTTTAGATCAGTTCCTTCAACGAAAATATATTGACCGGAAGGAATATTAACAACCGGATTAAATACTGAAGGATTGCTAAAAAGAGATGGAGGAGACCATTGATATGAGTTCGCACCTGATACATTAACTGAAGTACTACTGCCCGGGCAGATAACCGTGTCTTCTGAAGCAGTAACGACAGGCAATCCAAAGACCTGAAGTTGTTTTGTTACCGTGTCCTTGCAACCGAGATTGCTGATCACACTAAGGGTAACATTATAAATCCCTGCTTGTTGGTAAGCATGAGCAGGATTGTTCAAATTGCTCATAGGAGAACCATCTCCAAAGTCAATGGTAGAAGACACTATATTTCCATTACTGGTGTAATTAAATTGTATTGTATCATAGATACAAGCAGAGACATTAACAAAATTTGCGACCGGGACCGGGTAAACAGTAACCTGCTTCGAAGCAGTATCGATACAGCCTTTCGAGCTTTCGGAAATGAGTGTTACGTTAAACAGACCGCCAGTGCTATACTGATATGAAGGATTCTGAAGATTAGATGTACCTACACCATCTCCAAAATTCCATTTCCATTTATCCAATACTCCATATTGGCCGAATGAAGAATCGATAAATTGTATCAATGTATCTGCGCATGCTGGAAAATATTCGAAGTCTGTATTAAAAACGGGGAAAAGACTTACTCTGGTCACAATTGTATCCTTGCACTGAAGTGAATTTGAAGCGATAAGCGTAACCAGATAAACACCTGTATCTGAGTAGGTGTAGCTTGGCTCAAATTGCTCAGAAGTATCCGAAGTAGAATTTGGGTCACCAAAATCCCAAAAATAAGAAGTTGCACCAACAGAACCATTCTCGAAATCGACAGTTAAGTCGACACAGTTTATCGTGAAATCACCGATCCCGGATACGGGATCGATATTGACAACACCGGGAATCCCGGCAACTGGGAAATTACATGTTGTAACATTAAACTGAAAGTCACGCAATGTAGTACTTAAAAGAACACCATTTCGATATTCTTCAACACAAACACCAACTACAAATTGTCCTAAACTAGTAGGAGTACCAGTTATCACGCCTGTATTAGGATCTATTGCAAGAGGAACCCCTCCAAGAGGATCCACAGCATTAAACGGAGGTTGCCAGGCTACGATTTGATAAGGTTTAGAAGTCGCGATCGGTGATGGTTGAAACTGACTTTCACCATCTAGCGGATCGCATAATGAATATACAAGGCTGTCTCCATCGACATCATTAGCCGAATGATTGAAAACAAGTGGTGCATTTGCACATATAAAGATCGGAGGGAATTGATTAAAAACAGGGTTGTTGTTTTGATAGAAGATGGTAGGCGGTATGTCGACCGTATAGGTAGCTCCCTGACCACCTGGATTCTGGAGATTGTTGATCGTGCCATTTCTACAACAACGCTCGTATGTTACATAATACCCTTTGCTGACATCGGGGAAGTCATATTTGAAAACATATACTCCTTGCTCAACACATACATTCGTTGTAATATTCAGACATGGTGAGTTTATCGGCGGTTGAACTGAAGTAATAACAGGATTCCAGAGATTGACCGTATCGATCATCTGATTTGTTCCCTGTTCAAAGATGCTGATCTTAGCAGGTGTACCGAACATGACTTCCCCGTCAAAAGGAGTATTGCTATTGCAGTCCCTGAAAATTACCATTGTAATTTCATATCTGTTTATAGCTGTAGTAAGAGGATCATATTGATAGCTAAGAACACCACCAATAATATGAGTAGCACTTGCACTGAGACAACCAATTATTATTCCGATAAATAGTGCAAGGACCTTCATGCAGTTAATTCACTTCTTAAAATTGAGTTTAGTTTTTTGAGCTATGGCTGATGATACCTCAAATTTACTCAAAAACTAAGCTAATCCCAATTAAAACTGTCTAATTAAAGTCAGATCTAAATCTAGCGCAACAAGGTAACGTTGCCTCTTTCGACCAGAATGTCGCCATCGAAATTCCTATATCTGACAAGGAAAATGTAAGTACCCATTTCCTGGTCCTTTCCCTTATAACGACCATTCCATTCATCATCCATATCAAAACCTTCAAATACTACCTCACCCCAGCGATTGAACACTTTAAATTCAAGAAGCTTTTCAACGTTGAGATGCTGGAGGATCCCGAAATAATCGTTCATCCCATCACCATCTGGCGTAAATCCAGTTGGTACAAGGAGTAGATCCTTAGAATTGACGGTTAAAATAAGAGAATCAAAATCTACGCAACCATACTCATTAGTTACCCTCAAAGAGTATGTGGTAGTCCAAAGTGGAGAAGCAGTTGGATTTGCAATTAAGGGGTCATCCAGATCCTCAGCTGGAGTCCAGAGGTAATCCCCTCCTCCGCTTCCATTTAAAGTAACCGGAATTCCTCTGAATGTACTCATGCTAGGACCGGCGTCTGCATCTGGAAGCTCACGAACCTTAACATCGATATCCAGACTATCTCTGAAACAATCGTTAGAAATATATACCCTATAAACTATAGAAGCTTGCGGTGTGATAATTGGGTTTGGAATATTGGAAAAACTAAGATAATCCGAAGGTGTCCACTGATAATATAAGCCCCCGGTTACTGTAGGTGTGATGTTTAAACCGACACAAATGTCGAACAAGCTATCTCCTTTTGGAGTGATCGGCTTCTGGACATTTACCACCACCGAGTCTTTTACTTTGCAGCTGTGTTTGTTTGTCACTTTTACAATGTACATTGTTGTATCCAAAGGAGTTGCTATTGTACTATCACCAAACAATGTGGTGAGGGTTTCTGAAAAATTCCAGTTGTATTGCACACCTCCTTCGGATCTAAGAATCACCGACTGGCCAAAGCAGATGTACTTTCTTGGATCATCAGTGTAGGTATTCGGAGTTGGCAACTGGTGTACTAAAACAGTAACAGAATCGCTGGCGATACAACCGTTAATATCGGTCACTGTAATATAATATTTACTGGTGTCTGTTGGAAAGGCGAATGGATTCGCAATAGAGGTATCGCTTAACGATGGAGAATATTGCCAGCTATACATAATTCCACCGCTCGCATTTAATTGAATAGTGTCACCAATGCAAACAGAATCCAAATTTCCTGCATTTGCTAAGGGTAATGGGTGGACAATGATCTCAACCGTATCATCCTTAACATAACAATAGTTACTGATCGTTAGAATATAGTCGGTTGTCGTGTTTGGATAGAATATGGGTTCTCTTTCATTTGGGTCGCTGAGCATAAAATTTGGAGACCAACTGTAAGAAGTAATAGTGCCTTGATCGAGAACAACTAACTGGGTACTGTCATTGATGCAGATCTCTTCGATCTCTACCGAAATAATATCCAGTTTAGGGTCCAGGAAATAAACAAGAACAGAATCGCTCGCACTGCAACCATTAAGATCGACACCTGTTACATGGTATGTCATATTTGTTGGCGGTCTGGCAATGGGGTTTGAGACTGTAGAGTCATTTAAACCACTTAAAGGTGTCCAGGTGTAACTCACACCGCCTGTCGCCTGAAGTTGAACACTATCTCTGAAACTGTTAGGCTCCAGACAAACCGAGGTATCCATACCGGCATCGATATCAGGTAATGGATGGAAATCGATAAACATCGAATCTGAACTTGTACAACCATTAACGTCTGTGACAAAAACATCGATCTTTACAGGATTGCCGTTGTTAAAACCAGGAGATGCAATTGGGTTAGGAAGCTTCGGGTCTGAAAACAAATTAGCAGGAGACCACTGATACTTCACCCCTCCGGAAGCTGATAACTGAATCTGAGAATTTGGACAGATAGTAGTATCATTTGTAAGGCTTACGTTTGGCAATGGATGAACAATGACATTAGCTCTTGCAGTATCGACACAACCAACATCATTGATCGCTATCAAGGTGACCAAATAATTACCTGGTACAAGTGGATAATCCCATGTAGGCGATTGCAATGTTGAAACATCAGCGGTGGTAGTTGGATCACCAAAATGCCATTCATAAGAGACAGCACCTGAACTTTGGTGATTAAATTTCACCGTGGTGTTGTCTTCACACAACTCGATAAAGTCTCCTATCTGAGTGTTTGGATCGATATTCGTGCTTGGAATGTTAGCAGTTGGAATATTACAAGTTGTCACATTAAACTGAAAATCCCTTATCGTTTGACTAAGAAAAACTCCGTTCCTATATTCCGACACACACACTCCAACTACAAATTGCCCTGTGAAATCTGGCGTACCTGTTAAAACTCCGGAATTTATATTTATTGCTAACGGTACTGTACTTCCAAGTGGATTGTTTTGAGTGAACGGTGGTTGAAACACAACATTCGGGAATGGTGGCGGAGCAGGCGGGTTCGGTACCGGGTTCATAGTATCTCCTCCTTGAAAAGGAGTGCATAATTCATACACCAATGAATCTCCATCCGGATCTGTGGCTGAATGATTAAACACCAGAGGTGCATTCACACAAATAAAAAGTGGAGGGAATATATTGAAAACGGGATTGCTGTTCGCATAAACTGATGTTGGTGGTATATAGGCATTGTATGTGGCTCCAACAGGAAGGTTAATATTACTTATCGTATTATTCCTGCAGCATCTCTGATAAACAAGATGATAACCCATGTTTGGATTTGGCGCAGTAAAAGAACCAACATACCTGCCTTCCTCCACACATATATTTGGCGGAATTATAAGACATGGATTATTAATAGGTGGATTTACCGCTGAAACTATAGGATTGCTAAAAGATAAACTGGATACAAAATTATTATTATCGTCATACACCCCAATAATTGCAGGGTTATCGAAAGGTGCCTGGCCGAAAAAGCAGTCCCTGTAAACCCTGAGGGTTATTGTATAGGTATTACCGCTTACATGCCTGTAATTAACAACTCCACCAACAATATGCGTCGCATTTGCAGGGAAAATTTCAAACAGTAACAAAAAAGCGATGATGAAAGAATATTTGAGGACCTTAACCATTAAAGGGGGTAATAAGTATCATAAAATACGCAATTTTCACCAATACTTCAATTTTTCATTTGGTTTTATAAATAACGTTAAAAAGACACTTATTGATCTATAGATCAATGTGCTTTTTTGTAAAAAAATTGAAAACTGCAATAATTATCAGAAGATGAACAAAAATCAAGCCTTAAAATTGAAGAAGTCTCTTTCTAAAAAATGATGATCTTCTCACTAAATTCAAAGTCTTTCCCAATAACTTTCAGGAAGCAAGATCCCGCCTGCAAGTCTTCAACAACAATGGTTTCGGTTTTTTCCGGGTCGGAGACTCTAAGGATCTCCCGGCCTAAATAATCTGAGAGAACAAGCTCTTCAAGTGCACTCTCATTCGATAGTTGGATAGTGAGGTGATCAGATGTTGGGTTCGGATAAATTTTGACCAATGGATTTCCAATTCCAGGGTCTATTCCGGGTATAACAAAAGTAACTGTCGCAGAATCGGATTTTGCACAAATAGTATCAGTAAAACCTGAAGGATCGATAAAAGTTATATCGCTGAAACTCAGAGGGAAGGTCCTCTCGACTATGCTATCATTCATATCCCATGTCTTCTGGATCAGATCATCTTCCAATACGAATAACATCGATCCAATTCTTCCACTTACATTTTTCCCGAATCCATCTGTACGGGTAACTCCACCTTCCACCCTTCCCATTGAATAAAAATTATGGCTTATCGATATTCCGGAGCTGGAGCTATCCAGTAGTTCAGAATTCGAAAAATCCAGAGTAACTCCAGCTACCGAGTCGACTAAGTTTTTATCATAATCGATAGAGAAAACAACTCCATAAGCATTAACAGCAGGATTCGCACTCGTACCAAGATGAATTTCAACCTCTACAATATCTCCGGCTTCAAGAAATGTAGAAGGTAAAACAAAGAATAACTCCGGCGCTGCCGTATCAACACAAGGACTGCTTGCATTTGTTTTCTTATGAGTGAGACCATAATTACCGACAATAGGACCAACATCAGCAGAGTCAATTATTCCATTACCATCGCAATCTGAATAGGATAAAATATTCAAACCTCCTGTGTCGGATAAAGCGCAAAATGGAAGCCAATCAGCTGAGGGAAATACTCTGGGAGGTGTAGACACTCCAAAGTTCAGTCCGATAGGTAATATATCCAGATTGTTTGCAATCTTATCTGCATTGGCATCTCCGGGCCAGACAGGAGTAAAACATGCATTGACTTCGATCATCGTTGTATCTGAACATGAATCGGTCCCAATTACCAATGTTGCCACGTAGATTCCTGCAGTGTCATATTTATACTGAAGGCCTTGTGAAGGAGGTTCTTGTAAACTATTTACAACTCCGTCACCATAATCAAGTGTCCAATTCTTAAAAGAGTCTGGCACCACAGATTGATCGAAGAAAATTACCTCGATAACACCTAATGCTGTCGTATCTGCGACAACGTAAGTAATTGCAGCCTGACATTGTCCAAAACTCAACTGCGAAATCATCAAAAATAGGCCTGTCACAATACTTGCTTTCAATATGCTTTTCATTCGATAAAATTTAACAATCTAAAATTCAACAAAATTTAATTGTCTTTCAAGGGACAATTTATACCAATTTCCGATATTAATCGCATACTTTTATCCATAGATATTTATTACAAACAAGCCATATATATCTGTTAATCAACTTTTTAAGTTTTCTTATTAGTAAATAATTTTCTCATTATTTCCAATAAAATGCATCAAAGCAAGATAATTGATTTATTAAGAAACCTCACCCCGAAGGAAATTAAGCGCTTAAACCTCTTTTTTGAGTCACCGTTTTTCAATAAAAACAAAAAGGTAGCTTTACTTTTTCATTCAATAACGAGCGATTATCCCGAATTTTCTTCAAAAAAGATCAAAAAAGAGCATTTATATCAGAAAATATACCCCAATTCGGGATTTAGTGACAAAAGATTCAGTTACCTGGTTTCAGATATGCAAAAATTGGTGGAGAGCTACTTCATCCATAGCGGTATTGAGAAAGTAGAGGGTTGGTCTAACTATATACTACTTCAGAAACTTGCTGAAATAGAGGCTGAAAAGTCATATAAAAGCGCTTCGAAAGATGCAGCAAAATCGATCACCAATCGAAAGACAAAAGATGCTTCACATTACTATGATTCCTTCCTGTTTCATTCTATTGAGAATGAGCAATACTATAGAATGAGAAAACATGCATTCGATGCTCATCTTCAAAGTGCAATTGATAATCTTGACATCTATTATTTGTCCACCAAGCTGAAGTACTGCTGCGAAATTGCAAACAGAAGAAATATTATCAATGAAAAGTATGAATTCCGCCTGCTAGACGAGATCATCCTTTATTTGAGAGAAAACCCATCAGAAGATATTCCGGCGATCCGGATATATTATTTAATTCTGTTAACTCTGCTTGACGGTGATAATGAATCGCATTTTGAAGATTTGAAAAGGTCACTGATCCGATCATCTGATAAGTTCACTAAAAGTGAAGCCAGAGACATGTATGCATACGCACAGAACTACTGTATCAAAATGTCCAATAAAGGAATTCGCAAATATCTTCACGAGTTATTTGATCTCTATAGCACTGCACTGGAGAAAGAGATTCTTTTCGACGGTAGGTATCTATCTCCTTTTACTTTTAAGAACATTGCCACACTAGCTATCAGCATTCACAAGTTTGATTGGGTTGAGCGTTTTATTGAAACATACAAAGATCGTATTCGTGTGCGATTCAAAGAAAATGCCTATAAATACAACATGGCGATGCTTCACTTCGCTAAAGGACAGCATGATAGAGCTCTTGATCTTTTAAACTCAGTAGAATTTACGGATATCGTATATAATACCGGCGCTAAGTCACTATTGTTAAGGATATACTATGAGAAAAAAGAATGGGAAGCTTTGTATTATTTTATAGATTCTTTCAGAATGTTTTTAAAGAGGAATAAGCATATAAACACTTCACAAAAACTTCAACTTAAGAATTTATTGAACTACTGCAGAAGACTTACGAGAATTCAAAAAGGGGAATCCTCGAAGATCGAAAAGTTGCGAAAAGAGATCGATCAAAACAAACAAGTTGCGTTTTCATCATGGCTCAGAGAAAAACTAGACGAACTCGAGTGATCTTTTGTAAATTTAGCGCTCATGATAGAATTAGCAGCTTTATTAGTGCTTGGAATGATGGCTCAATGGATTGCCTGGAGGGTAAAAGTACCGGCGATCTTTCCATTGATCATTATCGGTCTTGCCTTTGGACCGTTGTCGACACTTATATCTCCTGACGGAAGTAAATTTATCAATCCCGACAACATTTTTGCAGGCCAAACTATGTATTACTTTGTTTCTCTCGCAGTTGGAGTGATTCTTTTCGAAGGGGGGCTAACACTAAAATTTAAAGAAGTGCGCCATGTTGCTTCAACTGTAAGAAACCTTCTGTTGGTAGGATCTATAGTCATGTTTGTTGGTGGCGGTTTGGCTGCTGCCTACATTCTTGGAATGAATATGAGACTTGCTCTGCTTTTTGGAGCACTTGTAATCGTAACCGGACCTACCGTAATTGCTCCAATTCTTTCCAGCGTAAAGCCTAATAAAAATATTGCAACGATCTTGAAATGGGAAGGGATCATTATCGATCCTATAGGAGCATTAGTTGCCGTACTCGTTTATGAGCTCTTATTTGTGGCTTCGTATGGTCATGATATGGAGGGAGGTATAACAGCACTGGCTTTGCGTACCTTTTTATTAGTAATATCTGTTGGATGCTCTTTTGGATTCTTTTCCGGTTTCTTTTTATATCAATTACTGAAGCGGGATTTACTTCCGGAATTTTTAACAAATGTTGCTGCGCTTGGATTTGTTCTTTTCGCATTCGCCGGAGCTGATGCCTTGCAATCAGAATCCGGACTTCTTTCTGTTACCGTTATGGGAATTATGCTTGCTAATCTCAACACCCCCAAGATCGCCAAGATCCTGGACTTTAAGGAAGATCTCACTGTTTTGCTTATTTCACTGCTGTTTATAATTCTGGCATCCAATATAGATATGAGCGAACTCCTTTTATTAGGATGGGACTCTTTATATGTATTTGCGATCGTAGTTTTTGTCTTAAGGCCTATGGCTGTTTTTATAAGTACTTATAAATCAAATTTAACCTTCCGAGAAAAGCTTTTTATTTCATGGATCGGCCCGAAAGGTATTGTAGCTGCAGCTGTAGCGTCTTTGTTTTCTCTCTACCTGCTGGATACTGATAAGTTTCAACTTAGTGATGAACTGTACTCGCAGGTTCAAATGCTGGTTCCGTTAACTTTCGCTATTATTTTGGGGACGGTTACTTTAAACGGACTTACTGCCAAACCTCTGGCCAAGCTGTTAAAGGTTCTCAAGAAAGAATCTAACGGAATACTCTTTGTGGGTGCTCATGAATCTTCTATCGCCATAGCGGAATACCTCAAATCACTAGATTTTCCAGTTGTTCTTATCGATACTTCAGGTCGAAATGTGAAAAATGCAAGAGTGCGTGGCCTTAATGCAATGGAGGAAAACGTATTGTCTGAAGAACTAAGTGAAGAACTTTCGCTGCAAGATGTAGGAACGTTGTTAGCCCTCACTCCAAGCAATGATCTCAATATTTTTGCTTGTCGTAAGTTTAGAAAAGAATTTGGAGATGATAAAACATTTCGTTTGATCACTGTAAATGAAATGAAGCTATCTACATTAACAAGACCTGCAAATATTCTATTTGGAGGTGATGCTGATTTTATCAAACTGACTGAGTTGATTCGAAAATACCCTACAGTTAAAGAGATCGACATCAGCAGTAAATTGAATTTTAAAGCAATTCTCGAGAATGAAGAGGATGATCTAATTCCTTTATTCATCAGAAAGAAAAATGGAAAACTTGATATCGTTACTGCAAACCTGGATATTCAATATCAGGATGGTGATAAGCTAGCGTACATCGGACCTCCAAGCACAGAGATTGTCAAAGAAGCAGAAAAGATCTATGGGCAAGCCTAAGCTGGAAAAGTTCGCTGAGCTGAACACTTTTCCAAATGTATTTCACAATTTCAAACATGAAGATCCTGAGTTGGTTAACTGCCATAAACAATCGGTAGACTTAAGATCGAGATGGAAAAGTTATTTTGAGAATAACAATCCGCTGGTGTTGGAGCTGGCTTGTGGCAGAGGTGACTACACTGTAGAAATGGCAAAGCTCTATCCTGATAAAAACTATATTGGCATCGACATTAAAGGAAATCGAATTTGGACAGGTGCCAAATTTGCTTTGGATAATCACCTGGACAATGTAGCATTTATCAGAAGTCGCATTGAATATATCGATCACTTTTTTGGTCGAAACGAAGTAGGTGAGATCTGGATCACTTTTACAGATCCTTTCCCTAGAAAAGGGGATGAAAAAAGGCGTCTTAGCCATAGACGATTCCTTGAAAAATATGCTGCGATCGGAAAATCAGGAGGAACTCTTCATTTTAAAACAGATAATAAAGATCTCTTCGAATTTTCTATTGAGGAAGCTGAAGCAATGAATTATGAGATCCTTCAAGTGCTGAGAGATATTTACTCATTAGAGAATCTGGATCCGGTATTGAAGATCCAGACGCATTATGAGAAGAAACATTTAAAAGCCGGACGGAAGATCTATTACTTCAAATTCAAATTCCCTTGATATGGATTCATTCTATGAAAGAGTTTTTGATGTTGTAAGAAGGATTCCCTACGGCAGAGTTACAACTTATGGAGCTATAGCAAAGCATCTTGGTTCCGGCAAATCTGCTCGTCTTGTTGGGTGGGCAATGAATAATTCGCATAGAACAATTCCTCCGGTTCCGGCGCATAGAGTAGTGAATAGAATTGGATTGCTTAGTGGTCAGCATAACTTTTCCTTTCCCGGGCAGATGAAAGAGTTACTGGAAAATGAAGGGATAACAGTGATGAATGATATGGTGGTAAATTTTAAAGAGTTATTCTGGGACCCCGAAACACATTAATTTACCAACCTCCTCCAGCGCCTCCTCCGCCAAAGCTTCCACCACCGAAACCACCAAAACCTCCACCTCCACCGCCGCTGCTGCCAAAACCTCCACCACCCCAGCTACTACCACGATGTCCAAAGCTTTGCGGAAATTTGGTTGTGCCAGTATCGGAGTAATTATATTGTTTCCCACTACGTGAAATAATGATGAATATTATTATGATGAAAATGATCACAACGAGAATAAAAAACCACGGTAGAGGAGCTCTGTCCTTTTCAAGATCATCAGCAGAAAATTTACCATTTGCCAGATCGATCAATGCATCCGTGGCATCATTGATCCCAACATAATATCTTCCATTTTTAAAGTGTGGTTGAAGAATATTACGAAAGATCCTTCCCGCCATCAAGTCGGTGATCACATCCTCTACACCATAACCGGTTGCGATCCACATTTTCTTGTCATCGACTGCTATCAGTAGCAGAACTCCGTTATCGAATTCTTTCTGACCAATACCCCATTTATTACCCAAAGCAAATGCATACTCATCGATAGGATAATTATTAGTCGATTTAATGGTGACAACCGCCAATTGCGTTGTGGAAGTATCGTTAAATTTCAGGAGTTTCTTTTCCAGAGAGTATTCCTCATTGCTGTTAAGCACTTCTCCATAGTCAACAACTAATCTAGGCGGATTGGGTTGTTCTATCAGATCCTGGGCTGATATGATAAACCCAAGGAAAAGAAAAGCGAACAGGAAAAAAGTTACTTTTGATTTAATCGACCTCATAGCTTATATCATCCGGGAGTTCGTTAATATCACCTTTTTCAAAAGGAAAGTGCTGCTGAAGTTTTCTTCCTGTTTCCGCGATTGCGTAGCAGACGCCATCTACAAAGCGGCCATCTTTAAAAGAATCTTTCATACGGTCTTTGATACTTTCCCAAAAGTCTTTTGCTACTACATCATTAATGCCTTTATCGCCGATAATTGAAAATTTGTGGTCCTTTACAGCCAGGTAAATTAACACCCCTGTTCGCTTCTCAGTCTTATGCATCTCGAGAGATTCAAAGATCGAAACAGCGCGATCGAGTGGATTTATCTTGCAGTTATTTTCTACATGAACCCGTATCTCACCGGAAGTCTTACTTTCTGCCACCCGGATAGTAGTAACTATCTTTTCAGTTTCGGTTTTATCGAATATGTTAGCTGCATTTGCCATTTATTCAAAAGAAACCTCTGGTGCTTTCTCGCTTCCGTCTTCAGCTTCATAGGCCGGCTTGGATTTAAAGCCAAACATCCCTGCATACAACATTTGAGGAAAAGAACGAACGTAAGTATTGTACTCTCGTACACTGGCATTAAAATTTCTGATCTCTTGTGCGATCCTGTTTTCAGTACCTTCAAGCTGGTTTTGCAAATCCATGAAGTTTTGATTCGCCTTCAGGTCCGGATATTTTTCGATAGTTACCAGTAACCTGCTCAACGCACCACTCAATTGATTCTGTGCTTTCTGAAATTTCTGAAGATTCTCTGGGGTGAGATCATCACCTGAAACTTGAATACTGGTAGCTTTTGCACGGGCTTCAATAACTTCTGTTAGAGTTTCCTTTTCGAAGTTAGCATATCCTTTTACCGTTTCAACAAGATTTGGGATCAGGTTTGCTCTTCTCTGATATTGAGTTTCTACATTTGCCCAACTTTCCTTAAGGCTCTCATCGAGAGATACCATTTCGTTATACCCACATGAAGAAAAAGTAAGTGAGATAAGAATGATAAGTGTTAAATTAAAAATTCTGTTCATCGTAAGTTTGTATTTTGCTGCGAATTTAAGAATAAATCACTCCTTCAATTTCCATAATTTTGTTTGATGAAAAAAGAGGACAATGACAATCGTTTATTTCTGTTAGATGCATTTGCACTTATTTATCGTGGCTACTATGCATTTATAAATAATCCTTTAAGAAATTCCCGCGGACAAAACGTCTCTGCTATCGTTGGTTTTATAAATACTCTGTATGACTTACTGAGCAACGAAAAACCAAGCCATCTTGCTGTAGTCTTTGATTCTTCTGATGATACTACCGACAGAAAAAAGGAACATGACTTCTATAAAGCCAACAGGGAAAAAATGCCTGAAGATATTGCTTATGCTATCCCGATCATAAAAGAGATCATCGATGCATTTAATATTCCCAGATTAGAACTGGAAGGCTTTGAGGCAGACGATATCATAGGTACCATTGCAAAAAAGAAAGAGAAAGACCATAAAGTATATATGGTGACTCCAGATAAGGACTTTGCTCAACTGGTTTCGAGTAATATTTTTATGTACAAACCTTCCAGGCAAGGAAAAGGTGTTGAAATTCTTGGAGTTGATGAAGTGAAGAAAAAATGGGATGTCGATCAACCCGAACAGGTCATCGATATCCTGGGACTCTGGGGTGATTCAGTAGATAATATACCGGGAATTCCGGGTATTGGGGAAAAAACTGCCAAGAAGTTAGTAAAACAGTATGGCTCTGTCGAAGGATTAATCGAAAATGCTGAAAAACTTTCCGGTAAGCAAAAGGAAAATGTGATCCAATTCAGCGAACAAGGGTTGATCTCAAAGAAATTAGCTACGATAATTCTGGATGTTCCTGTAGATGTTAGTGATGATGATCTTGTTGTTTCTGAACCAGATAAAGAAAAACTAAGGGAGATCTTTGCAAAACTTGAATTCAGAAATATTGGAAAAAAGATCCTTGGAGATGACTACTCTGCTAATGTCAAGACCGAAGGCCAGATCGATATTTTTGGGTCTCAAACAGATGAAATACAGGCCGGAAAAGACTTAAATAACACGGACCATAATTATCATATTCTAAATTCAAAAGAAGATATCTCCAAATTTATCGCTGATGTTCATACAGCAGGCGTTGTTGCTTTTGATACGGAAACCAGTGGACTTGATCCAATAACTGCTACGCTTGTCGGAATGTCATTTTGTATAAAGGCTGGATCCGCATACTATATTCATTTATCTGAAGTACACGACGAAGCATGTAAAACGCTTGACGCTTTTAGGGAAATTTTTGAAGACAAGAAGATCCTCAAAATTGGCCAGGATATCAAGTTTGATATGCACGTGTTAAAGAACTATAAGCTTGAGATCGACGGACCAATCTTCGATACGATGGTTGCGCACTATCTGGTTGAACCTGAGAAAAGACATACACTGGAATATCTTTCTGAACCTTTCTCGGCTACACTCCAATAACGATCGAATCACTGATAGGAAAGGGGAAAAATCAAAGAGATCTTCGCACGGTACCACTTGAGGACATTAAAGAATATGCTGCTGAAGATGCTGATGTTGCATTTAAACTCTATGATGTGATGAGTAAAAAAGTGGAAGAGCACGGAGCGCAAGAGTTGTTGTCTAAAGTTGAAATTCCATTGATCCCTGTTTTGTGTGACATGGAACATGAAGGTGTTGCCCTGGATACTGCATTTCTACAAGACTTATCTCGGGAAATGAATACGGAACTGGAAAATATACAGAAGTCCGTTTTTAATACCACCGGTGTTGAATTTAATATCGACTCGCCAAAGCAACTGGGGACAGTCCTTTTTGATACAATGAAGATCCCGTACAAAGGGAAGAAAACGAAAAGCGGCCAGTACTCTACCAGTGAAGATGTGCTATCCAAAATCGCAAGCGACTATCCAATTGCTCGCGAAGTGCTAAACTACAGGGAAACCAAGAAGCTGAAGTCAACTTATGTCGACGCTCTTCCGGCACTGGTAAATAAAGAAACCGGAAGACTGCATACTACATTCAATCAGACTACCGCTGCTACCGGCCGACTTAGTTCTAATACTCCTAATCTACAGAATATCCCGATTAGAACTGAAAAAGGAAGACAAGTCAGAAAAGCTTTCATCCCAAGAGATGCAGATCACGTTTTGCTTTCCGCAGATTATTCTCAGATCGAGCTGCGGATCATTGCTGCGCTCAGCAAAGAAGCAAACATGTTGGAAGATTTTCAGAAAGGCCTGGACATACATTCAGCAACTGCTGCAAGAGTGTTTGGAGTTAAAGAAGATCAGGTCACACGTGAAATGAGAGGAAAAGCCAAAGCAGTAAACTTCGGTTTAATTTATGGACAAAGTGCTTTTGGGCTTTCACAGCAACTGCAGATAAGCAGGTCTGAAGCTGCAGATATTATCAAAAGTTATTTCGAGAAATACTCCAGTATCAAACAATACATGGATAACAATATTCAATTCGCCAAGGATAATGGCTATGTAGAAACGATTCTTGGAAGACGACGATATCTTCCGGATATACACTCAAAGAATCATACCGTACGAGGCTTTGCCGAAAGAAATGCAATAAATGCACCCATTCAGGGGTCTGCTGCAGATATGATCAAAATGGCCATGATCGATGTGTATAGGGCGATGCATGAAAAAGGCTTTAAATCTAAAATGACACTTCAGGTGCATGATGAATTGGTTTTTGATGCACTTAAAGATGAAGTAGATGATCTCCAGAAATTGGTCGTCGATAAAATGCAATCAGCAGTTGAGATAAATGTTCCTATAGTTGTAGAATCAGGAATTGGTAATAACTGGCTTGAAGCACATTGAAAAACACAATAACTTCAATACGAAATTTCAAAGGTTGGGTCTTCACTAACAGGCAGCAAATAATCATTCAGCAATGTTTCTGGCTGCTTCTCTTCGGTATTTCAATATTCTTTTTTAAAGAGCGCGTGTGTTACAGCGATCCCGGGTTTCTGTTATATCATATGATACATACCTCGGACTTTTATTTTCCGCATTCACGATGGTATCTGATCATAAATGAATGGCTTCCTTATATCCTGATCAAACTAAACACACCGATCACATGGATCGCAATTGGTTACTCTGTGAATTATATGCTCACCGCATACATATTCACCATGCTTTCGGTCAAATTCTCTAAAAGTCTTGTCCCCGGTTGGATTGCATTATTTATGCTCTTAGGGATATCGTGGTCATTGATCTATTACCCGGTCAATTATTTCTATCTCTATCTTATATTATTCTACTTTCCTCTTCGATACGCCATCCTAAATGATCAGAAAACTTCCATTGTTGTATTTGCTGTAGTTTCGTTATTTATAGTTCTTGGCGCTCACAAAGTGTACATGGTTGCTCTCGTATTTATGTATGCTCTTTTGCTGGTCGAATTCAAAGATCGTTTTATAAAATATGCGTTTTGGATCTTTCCTACTTTGATCGGTCTTTCCTTGATCAAGGTTTTGTTCTTAACTGAATCTACCTATGATGATCAAATATTGTCCGGCATCGCAAGCACCTCAAAGTGGAAACTTTGGAATTCAAAGTTTTTTGTCTTCTTTCTGAAGAAGTTCGTACTTACTCCAGGGTCTATTCTGCTACTGTGGGTTTTGTTTTATACTCTTTTTAGGACAGGGTATAACAAGTTAATCCCTGTCACATCCCTGCTAGCTTCTTTCTGCTTTTTTATTTTATCCAGTGTTCATCTATATAACGGAGCATCCCATACATACATGGAACTCTATGCGAATTTCTCAATTGCCTTTCTGGCTATTCCTGTTTTGTACATCGGCTTTGAATTGCCAGCATTTAAAAAGCATATGCCTGCTTTTTTGATCATTATTGTTTTATTCGGATTTTTCAGGTCTCTTGGATATCAAAACATCAAGAAGAGGGTTGTTGCAATGGAAGAGATGTTTGAAGCCGCAGAAAGAGAGGACTGGGGTGATAAAATATTAATAGCAGCAGATAATCCTATCAGAAATCGGTTGATGATCGATTGGGCTTTGCCATATGAAAGCATGCTGCTAAGTACAATAAATGGGAACTGTAAAACAGCATATGTAGACGAATTCAAACCGGAGGTAGACTGGAACAATCGAAAACTGTTTATATCGACCTTTGAAATTATTCCAAATCACAATTATTACCTCAACGAGCAATATTTTGAGCTCGAAGAACGTGTTTATTATCGTTACGAATAGGTTCAATAATGTGCAAAACCATTCATATCTTTGAATAGCTAAGAATTACACATGTCCTACCCTTCAAAATTGATCGAAGACGCCGTGAATGAATTCGCCAGCTTGCCTGGTATCGGGAAAAAGACTGCCCTGAGATTAGTACTGCACTTGTTGAAACAAGAGCCGGTTAAAGTCCAGAAGTTTGGAGAGGCTGTTACCAAAATGCGGAGAGATATTAAGTTTTGTTCTAATTGCCATAATGTGTCGGATGGTGACACCTGTTCTCTTTGCAGAAATCCCGCAAGAGATGATACCCTGATCTGCGTTGTAGAAAGCATTCGAGATGTGATGGCTATCGAAAATATCGGCCAGTACAATGGGTTATACCACGTTCTGGGAGGTGTGATCTCGCCGGTTGACGGTATTGGTCCCGATGATATTGAGATCGAAAGCCTGATGAAACGGATTGATGGTGGAGAAATAGAAGAGCTCATGATGGCATTGAATCCTACCATGGAAGGCGACACCACTATATTTTATATTTCGAAGAGATTAGCCGGCAATAATATTAGGATCACGACTATTGCCAGAGGCGTTGCGTTTGGTGGAGAATTGGAGTATACAGACGAGACAACGCTTGCGAGATCTATCGCTACCAGATTGCCGTACGAAAATTACCTGGTCAAAAAGTAATGCTTTGACAGAGTCACAGGAGATCATCAAGGAAGAAAAACACATACGCTCATCTGCAAACCCCCAGCTGTCTGTGGTGATCGTGAATTATAATGTAAAGTACTTTCTAGAGCACGCATTATATTCCGTAAGGAAAGCATCGCGAACCCTCCACGTTGAAGTGTTCGTAGTCGACAATAATTCAAGCGACGGTTCGAATGAGATGTTGCTCAAAAACTTTCCTGAAGTCAATCTCATAGCAAACAACGACAATCTTGGGTTTGCCAAAGCCAACAATCAGGCTATTAAAAAAGCCAACGGGGAATTTGTTCTATTGCTGAATCCTGATACAGTCGTACAAGAGGATACATTTGAGAAATGTCTGTCCTTTATGAAAGAGCACCCAGAAGCAGGAGCTTTAGGTGTTAAAATGGTTGATGGCAGCGGTAAGTTTCTACCGGAATCAAAACGTGCACTTCCCACACCGGGAGTAGCATTATTTAAACTTTCAGGCTTGTCCTCCCTATTTCCAAAATCACGCATCTTCGGAAAATATCATTTAGGATATCTGGATGAAAGTAAAACACATGAAGTTGATGTTCTCGCTGGTGCTTTTATGATGATACGAAAATCTGTTTTGGATTCTGCCGGTTTGCTAGACGAGGACTTCTTTATGTATGGTGAAGATGTTGACTTGTCTTATCGAATCAAATTAGCAGGTTTTAAAAATTATTACTACCCAGAGACCCGAATCATTCATTACAAGGGAGAAAGCACAAAGAAGGGCAGCCTCAACTATGTGCGCATGTTCTTCAATGCAATGGCCATTTTCGCTGATAAACATTATTCCAGTGGTACCGCCAGGTTTTACCACTTTATAATTCAAATCGCCATCATATTAAGCGCGGCGCTTACTTTGATCAGGAGTTCTGTAAAGCGCTTGAGCTTATTTCTGGCGGATGCCGCTTTAGCATACATTGGAATTTATCTGATCCAGGATTATTGGGGAAGCAATTTTAAAGATGTCGCTACTTACTATCCTGATGAATTCACCAATATTGTTATCCCTGTTTATATAGCAATTTGGTTAGCATCGTCATTTTTTAGCGGAGCATACGATAAGCCTTACAGGATAATTCCGGTAATAAGAGGTGTCCTGTTTGGTACTTTACTGGTTGCTGCTGCTTACGGATTCTTCCCAGAGGATTTTAGATTCTCCAGAGCTATTATTGTGCTTGGAGCGATCTGGATGTGTGTTGCCATGATCTTTGATCGTATGATCTATAACTCAATCAAGTTTAAACGCTTTGTGATCGAATATCTTCGCAAACCGCGAATTGCAATAATTGGTAACGCAGAAGAAGCAGAACGCACTATTAAGCTATCTCAGGAATCCGGACTCGCTTCCAAAATTATCGGCCACATTCTTCCGGATGGCGAAGACCCGAAAGCCCTGGGGAATACTCATCAACTAATGCAGCTTATCAGAGTTTACCAGATCAATGAGATCATTTTCTGCGCCAAAGATGTTGGCTCAAAACAGATCATTGACTGGATGTCTAATTTAGGATCCAGGATAAACTATAAGATATTACCGGAAAGTGGTTTCAGCATTATCGGAAGTCATTCTAAAAATACTTCCGGTGAAATTCATGCGGTAGAACTTAATCTGGCTATAGACAAAAGTAGCAACAGGAGAAACAAGAGAGTGCTCGACGTTATGTTTGCCATCGTTTTGATGATCTTCTTTGTTCCTGCTCTGTTATTCAGCAGATCGAGAAAGCTCTTGAAAAATAGTCCGGCCGTTCTTTTTGGAAAAAAGACCTGGGTTGGATATGCAGAAAGTCTGCTCAATACATACAAACTGCCAACAATTTCTAAACCTGTAATTACAGTTCTTCCGAAAGATCATAAAGAGCTCTCCCCGGAAACCATCGATAGGATCAACTTGATGTATGCAAAAGAATACCAGGTTGAAAACGATATCCGCTTCATTTACTTGTTCCTGATCAGTAAGTAAATTAGATCTAGATCTTGATAAAGCGGGTTCGAGATGTTCCTTTATCAGTTGAAATTGAAAGAATATAGCTACCGCTGAAAAGCTTGGTAGTTTCAATCTGATTTACACCGTTTCTGCAATCTCCTTTTGTAATTAAGCGCCCCTTCAAGTCATGTATCTGCCATTTGGCATCTGCCAATTCAATTTCAAATCTGACAAAACCATCCACCGGGTTTGGCCAAACATTGATCGACTCATTAGCTTCAGGAAATCTTGTCGACATTAGATAAGAACTATCTACGATAATAAACTGTGCCATCATACCGCCATCTTCATGATCTAGCATATGACAATGGTACATGTATGGAATTTGAGCATCGTGAAAGTCGGGAAATTCCATGATAAACTTCACCGTCGTATTAGGTCGAACTAAGATCACATCTTTCTTTCCCGACTCGATCACTGTTGGAGGCATGCTATCGTTTTCAATAAGAAAAAAATGACCCGAGTGTATGTGAAATGGATGAACGAAATGCGTTGAATTCCTGATCTCCCAAATTTCAGTACTTCCGGATATAACAGTGTCATTAATAACACTCATGCTAAAGGATGTGTTATTGATATTCCAAATTATGTTTCCACCCTGAGCCTTCCCGCCGAGCTTCTTATAACGCTCCCTGCTGACACTTGACATGGATGGAATAACATGAGTAGTCAAGACTGTCGAAATGCTATCCACTTTATTAGCTGTTGGTGCAGTGATTCTTAACTTCATCAAATCTTTATCGACGCCATTAAGCGGACTAGGATAAACATCGCCGCCGGGAATTCCTCCCAAAAAACCATACCCCATTTCGCTGCTATAATTAACTAAAGCAAGAGTGTCTGACAAATCGTTTGTGAAGTCAGCTACAATCTCATAACGTTCTCCGGATGCGATCATTAATCGATTAACCTTTACAGGGCTTTCTAAAAAACCATTATCCGTAGCTATAACCTGAAAATCTCTGTTGTCTTCGAACCCTATGTTATAGATTCTCTGTATGCTGGCATTAAGCAAACGGAACCGCACATTTTGAGCTGGAGTATTTAAATAAGGCGAGAGTGTACCATTGATCAAAAATGTATCCCCAAGAAGCGCATCATTATTGATCTGACCTAAAGAATCAAAAGTCTTATCCTGAAGTATAATTGGGAAGTCATCCTTTCCATATTCTGAAGGAATACTCAATTGTTTTGACGAGCTGTCTCTTATTATGATCATTCCGGCAAGACCCATATTAACCTGCCTCTGAGTTTGTTTGTGCAGATGAGAATGATACCACATAGTCGCGGCATTATCTCGTACCTTGAATGAAGGAAACCAACTTGAAGAATCATCGATAATATTATGGGGACCACCATCTACATTTGCTTCTACTTCCATTCCATGCCAATGCACCGTAGTTCCCTCATTTAAAGCGTTAACCACACTTATATTTACTGTAGCGTTCTTTTCGAAAATCAAAATAGGCCCCATATATGAACCATTATATCCCATTGTTGAAGTATTCACTCCGGGGATAAACTGATGAGAGGAATCTGAAATGAAAAGCTGAAAGTTTTTACCCATTAATGTATCTGGTATATACAATGGGTTTTGAAATTGTTGTGAGCTCGCTATCACACTTATGAACAATGCAAGTAATGTAAGTTGTTTTTTCACAAATCTTAATTTATAGTTACCCCTGTAATATATCCTTAAATTCTTTCTGCAGTGTAGCTCCTTTATCATCGTTATACCATTCCTGAACTTTCACTGAAAATTCACTGTAAGGAACAGTTCCGGGGTTTGCTTTATAATTCATAACCATTTCCTGGGAAGGAGCAGGCCTGGGACCCCACATTTCCAAAAGTGTAAGATCACTCTTCTTTAGAATTAAAAGTTTTGGAATTGATCTGCTGCCATTTGTCAGACAGTTATCCATGATCTCCGGATTCTCATCTCTGAGCAGTAGTTTTAAATCAATTCGCTCATTCTCCTCCGCCATTTTAGAAATGTAAGGTAGGTTCTGAGCAACATCCCCACACCACGCTTCAACCAATACCAGCCACACTTGATCGTCAACAATATCTTTTACTGCCTTTAGTAACAGCTCTTCAAGCTGAATTGTTTTATCCAGTCTCTTCATCCTTTGGTGATTCAGCTTTGTGTAATGAACATAGCCCTCACTTTGATTTAAACCTGTAGTCTTTCCTTCTTTGACAAGTTCCCTCATTTGTTGTCTGAACGAGTTATAGGAAAAAGCTTGATCTATAATTTCCTGTGTAATACAGTTCATGATTTTTTAGTTAAGATAGAATACTCTCCAGTACGTCAAAAGATTTCATTTTGGAGAACCCTTCGATATGATACTGATAATAGCTGATTAAATGACTAATCAGGACTTTTCGTTCCTTCCGGCTTAGTTTGAAATTCCCTGCATCAGCAACATCACAGCGAATCAAACCAGCCAATATCATTGAACTCTCCTCATCCATAACATATGAATGATCCGGTAAGTCGTGAATAAAAGTTCCTGAGGTGAGGTCGAAATACTTTTCATTTCCATTTCTGTTCCCAGGCTCGAACCCTAAGAAAGCTGCAAAATGCACCATGAACCAGGCAGGGAATATCGCTAAGTCCTCATCATTTTGATCAAGGTAAACCAGTGACTGTTTTATAAAATTGAACTTCAATGAATTCGCCTCTTCTTCCTTGATACACTTGTTAAGAAGTTCTATGATAAATAGCGTTATGGAAGTCTTAATAATATTAAAGGGTATACTTGTATAGATCACAGCATTCTTATACTCTTTAATATTCTGGAGTTTTTTGTTGGAATTATTATAGACGATGAGTTCCAGTATAGATGGAGGGTTAAAGAGACCTGCTTTGCCTTTGCTCTTTCGTACACCTCTGATTATATAAGAAACAAGGCCGAGCTCTTTAGTATATATTCTGGAAATAAGACTGCTATCTGAGTATTTAAGGGAGTGAAGAACGATCCCTTCTGTTTTTAAGATCATCGGAAAAGCGGATTGAAGCTCAATTTAGCAATAATATCTTTGCTACAAATTTTTCACTTCCATCTGAATTGCTGCTAAAAACCATATAAATACCTGACTTTGCCCTTTCCCCACTTAAATTCGAGCCGTTCCATATTGCCTGACCACCGTTCGCAGGAGTTTCATAGATCAGCGAACCTGAAACATCAGTAATTTTAACAAATGCTTCATCAACTAATCCTCTTATCGCAATAGGACCAATATAATCCGGAGAAACCGGATTTGGGAATACTGTTACATTCTCATGAGTCTCCCCACCAACCGTTGCGTCGCTTTTGTAAGACGCAACGCCTAACTCAGTTCCAATAAACACTTCTCCGGTCACATCATTAATTGTGATCGATAACACATTATTTGAGGGCAAAGGACTGTTGTCTGTATTGAACTGTAATAGCTCCTCCTCACCGCTTTCAGAAATTAACCACGCACCATTTGTGGTTCCTACCCACTTTCTGTTTGCACCGTCAACTGCGATCGTTCGTACATTTTCAGTTTCAAACAGAAAGGCATTAAAACCATCTCTTTCGACAATGACTCTTCTTGGTTCGCAACCTCCGTCCTCGAAAATAAACGCCGGGCAATCAAAAATACCAATGCCTTGTTCAGTGCCGATCCAGACAGATCCTGTTTTATCCTCTACCATACAATTTACAACAGCATTGGGCATATCACCGAGACCCGATGATTTTGTTAAATGTACTGTTTGGTCATCAAAAGGATCATCGATCGTATTCTCATAATCAAGAATAACGATACCATCTCCATCTCCTCTAGGCGCTGCCCATATCTGATCGTATCTGTCGACCATCAAAGTCTTAAAATTTCTCGCCTTACCTTTTGTGGCAAACTGATAGATATTGCCTACACGGTCAATTCCAAGAAAAGGATCTGTAGCATTAAAGTTACTCGCCCACAAGTTGCCTTGCGAATCGAAATCAAGTCCGCTTATCTTTACTCTCGAGGGATCACCAACAGAAGTTTGTATTCCAGATGCCGTATCTATCAGCTCGATCTGACCATCTTTCACATGTGCGATACCACTTAGAAATGAACAGAAATATACGCTTTCATCGATCGGATCGATCTCTGCATCCAGAACATCATAAAAGTATTTTAACTCTTCAGGATAAATTTGTGCATATTTCTTCCAGCTGATCCCATCATATTCAAACAAGCCTGATTGATTGAAGTTATTGATAAATGTTTCTTCTACTCCACCGGATGCTACTAAAATTCTATTCTCATAGGAGTTTAGTCTGAAGCTTCCCGTCGATCCTGGGCCGCTTAACTGTATTGTAGTTAATGCATTTGAATCAAATCTCTTCAATCCTGAAAACTTATCTGCGATCCACATGACACCATTGCTTTCATCGATCCCAACCGGTCTCGACAAGCCACTTACTTTTTGATATTGTGGCTGCAACATAGAGTCAACACCTATAAATCTATGATCTATAAACTCCGAACCATCTACCTGATGCTGGACGATATATAACATATCCTCGAGAGGATTGAGGCTTATGATATCGAAGCCTGAATCATAGAGCAGAAAATTCCAGTTCGAACCATCGAAATGTTTTATAGTGTCATCAATAGAGCAGAATATCTCTCCCTTAAACCCATCGATAAAGTCTATGTTATCTCTGCTTATTTTATGACTTGCATAATCCAGCCATTCCCAAGTGGAGAAATCAGCAATGTTGGGATCGTTGATTAGGGTCCTTTTAATCCCTTCCTCGCTTGCAACATAGATGTAGCTGCCATCATCGGACACACTATTAAGCTTAATCTCCTCGCCTTTACTTCCCAAAGGGAAATTAGAAATGAATTCAAGTTCATTAAGATCATACAACAGGAGTTCGATGCCCGTTGTTATATAAGCGACATTGTTTATAAAATGAGCATCTGTAATCCTCTTGTCTCCGAGAATAAGTGGATTTCTGAGTTCTGAGACATTCACAACAACATTATTATCGAAAAGAAGATCGATATTGCTGTTGGAGTAGGCAATGAATAGAACTCCGTCATCTTTGGAATACTTAATAAAATCGATCCCAATATCTGATAAGCCATTCACTTTATCGAGCCTTCGAAGGCTTCCGTCACTTCTTTCAAAGCTCATAACAGAAAAACCCGTTGAAGAATATACTTTTTCTACTGAAACAGCTACAGAGTTTGAGGAA
The DNA here is from genome assembly GCA_013001465.1 of Chitinophagales bacterium. GTDB lineage: Bacteria > Bacteroidota > Bacteroidia > Chitinophagales > JABDMM01 > JABDMM01. Next base: position 43,915 of record JABDMM010000090.1, read on the forward strand.
GTGTAGGGTAGGTGCATTCTCCATTCACCGATAGCAGTTTCATTTTGGCCAATAGCAGAAACTCCTAAAGACAGGAGCATGCAAAGGATTAAGGATCTCGTTATCATTTCGATCATAGAACGGCATGTTGACTTTAATATTATTAGTGTTCCAAATCAGCAGTCAATATTAGCAGAATTTGAACAAAATTTGACATGCCGGCAGACATCTTTCAAAATTTAACAAATATATCTTCAACAAACCGTATCAATCACTTACACTTAATCCCTGCAGCATTTTTATTAATTTTGCGACCTCTTAAGAATATAATATCACATGCAAGCAAAAAATCCTGAAGCGAAGGAGAAGTATTTTGAATATGGTCAGCTAGACCTTCCATCTGTCGATGAGCAGATATTAAAGTTTTGGACTGAGGAGAAAATATTCGACAAGTCACTCCAGAATAGAGAAGGAAATGACAATTATGTCTTTTATGAAGGGCCTCCTTCTGCTAATGGGAAACCGGGCATTCATCATGTTATATCCAGAACGATCAAAGATCTCTTCTGCAGATATAAAACATTGAAAGGCTATAAAGTTGATCGTAAAGGTGGATGGGATACACATGGGTTACCTGTAGAGCTCAGTGTTGAAAAGACATTGGGTATCACCAAAAAGGATATTGGAAGCAAGATAACAGTTGAGGAATACAATGAGTTTTGTAAAAAAGAGGTTCTGAAATACAAAGATATCTGGGATGATCTAACAATGAAAATGGGATACTGGGTAGACTTGAACAATCCTTATATCACCTTTGAAAATTATTATATTGAATCTCTCTGGGGCCTTCTAAAAAGGCTATATGATAATGATTTTCTTTATAAAGGATATACGATCCAGCCATTTTCACCAGCTGCAGGAACACAGCTCAGCTCTCATGAGTTAAACTTACCAGGTGCATATCGTGATGTAAAAGACACATCCGTAACTGCCCAATTCAAGATAAAAGGAAGCGATAATGATTTTATTCTGGCCTGGACAACAACTCCTTGGACATTGCCTTCTAACACCGCTCTTGCAGTTGGAGATGGTATTGTTTATCTAAAGGTAGAAACCTATAATCCATATACCTTCAAGAAGGTAAATCTCATTATAGCTAAAGAGTTGCTTTCAAAATACTTTAAGGCCGAAAACGCCGATTTGAATTTTGATGAGTATCAGGAAGGTGATAAGAAAATCCCATACCGTATTCTGGAAGAGATGAAAGGAAGCGATCTTGTTGGAATGGAATATGAGCAGTTAATACCCGTGTTAAAGCCTTCAGCTGAATTAGGAGATGCTTTTAGAGTGATCTCCGGAGACTTTGTAAGTACCGAAGATGGTACCGGGATAGTCCACATCGCTCCTACTTTTGGTGCTGATGATATGCGTGTTGCGAAAGCTGCTAATATAGCACCAATGCTTGTTCAAGACAAAGACAACCCTCGACAATGGGATCCTCTGGTTGACAAACAAGGAAAATTTGTAGAGGAAGCGGGGTGGCTTGCAGGAAAATATGTCAAGAACTACCATGATGATCCTGCCTATGAATCTGTAGATATCGATATTGCTGTTCATCTAAAACAAGAGAACCGTGCTTTTAAAGTGGAAAAATATGAGCACTCCTACCCGCATTGTTGGCGAACAGATAAACCGGTAATCTATTATCCGCTCGACTCCTGGTTCATCAAAACCACTGCGGTCAAAGACCGAATGGTCGCATTGAATAAAGAGATCAATTGGAAACCTGCTTCTACCGGAGAGGGAAGATTTGGTCAGTGGTTGGAAAACCTAGTTGACTGGAATTTATCGAGATCAAGATTTTGGGGAACTCCATTACCGATATGGAGAACGGAAAATGGATCTGAAGAGATATGTATAGGATCCATTGCCCAACTTCAGGAGGAAGTAAAAAAAGCTGTAGAAGCCGGCTTCATGGAGAAACCTTTAGCAGATGACTTTGACCTGCACAAACCTTATGTAGATGATGTTTTCCTGTGCTCTTCGAAGGGAGAAAAAATGACGAGGGAGCCTGACCTGATAGATGTTTGGTTCGATTCCGGAGCTATGCCTTACGCGCAATGGCATTACCCGATCGAAAATGAAGAGATCTTTAAAAAGAATTTCCCTGCTGATTTTATTGCGGAAGGTGTCGACCAGACAAGAGGATGGTTCTATACTCTACATGCTATCGCTGTGATGCTGTTTGATTCTGTTGCCTATAAAAATGTGGTGTCCAACGGACTTGTACTCGATAAAGAAGGTAACAAGATGTCGAAACGGGTAGGCAATGTTGTGGAACCTTTCGAAACACTCAAAAAATATGGTGCTGATCCTACAAGATGGTACATGATGGCTAACTCTCAGCCATGGGATAATACCAAGTTCGATGTTAATGGAATTGAAGAAGTACGAAGAAAGTTCTTTGGAACAGTGTTTAACACGTATGCATTCTTTGCTCTTTATGCCAATATCGACGGTTTTAAGTATGAAGAAGAGAATATTAATAATGAGAACAGACAGGAAATAGACCGATGGATCATCTCTCTGCTCAATACTTTGATCAAAGAAGTCGATGAAGCCTATGCAGATTATGAACCCACGAAAGCTGTTCGTCTCATTCAAGATTTTGTCGATAACAACCTAAGTAACTGGTACGTTCGACTATGTAGAAGAAGATTCTGGAAGGGAGATTATACTGAAGATAAAATTGCAGCATACCAAACACTCTACTATTGTCTGGAGGTTATTGCACAAATAACCTCTCCAGTTTCACCCTTCTTTTCTGATTTTCTATTTAGAAATCTGAACAGGGTTTCAAAGCGATTCAAAGAAAACTCTGTCCACCTTACAGATTTCCCAAAGTATGATCATTCTATGATCGATAGAGATCTCGAGGAAAGAATGAAACTAGCTCAGGAAATCTCCTCAATGGTTCTATCTCTAAGAAAACGGGAAAAGATCAAGGTTAGACAGCCTTTAAGTAAAATTCTTATCCCTGTGTTGGATCCAACTTTGCAACACAAAGTAGCGCAAGTCGAGCATTACATTTTATCGGAGATAAATGTAAAGGAGATAGAATACGTTACAGATACATCTGGTGTAATTGTAAAAAAGATCAAACCGGATTTTAAGAAATTGGGGCCGAAGTTTGGTCCAATGATGAAGGATGTAAGCAAAGCAATCAACGACTTCGGACAAGATGAGATAAACACACTGGAAATGGGAGATACGATCAAGCTTTCTATCGCAGGAAAGGAACTGGAGATAAGCAGGGAAGAAGTAGAGATAAGCTCTGAAGACATACCGGGATGGCTGGTTTCATCTTCTGAATCTGTCACTGTTGCATTAGATGTTACGATCACAGATCTGTTGAAAGCTGAAGGAAATGCCAGAGAATTTGTAAACCGAATACAGAATTTAAGAAAAGATAAGTCGTTCAATGTCACAGACCGAATTAAGGTTGAATTGACAAAGGATAATGAATTTCACAAGGCTCTTGACAATTTTAAAGATTATATTTGCAGCGAAATTCTGGCCGAAGAGATAAATGAGCTAGATAATGTCGCTGAGGGGAACGAAATTGAAGTGAATGATATTTTATTGCAAGTTAACATACAATTAAACTGATATGGCTAAAAGTAAGACAAGATATTCCGACAAGGAATTGGCGGAATTCAAGGACCTGATCAACAAGAAGATCAAGTCGGCCAGGGATGAAATGAAGTTTTACCAAGAGCAGATCATGAAGAAGACCAAAGAAGGCGAAACAGATTACAAATACAACGGTCTTGAAGATGGAGCTGCTACAATGGAAAAAGAATACCTGAGCCAAATGGCTGCAAGACAGATGCAATATATTTCTCATCTCGAGAAAGCACTCATGAGAATTGAGAATAAAACATATGGTGTTTGCAGAAAATCCGGTATCTTAATTTCAAAACAACGGCTTAAAGCTGTACCACATGCGACTTTAAGTATTGAAGCAAAAAGAGCCCAATCTCGCTAAATCTTGAAAGGAAAGCACGTATTTTTTATTGTCCTTTTGATTCTAATTGTGGATCAGATCTCTAAAGTTTGGATCAAAACCAATATGATCCATGATACCTTTCTTATTCCATTTGAAAATATTCATTGGTTCAGAATTCACTTTATTGAAAATCCTGGCATGGCTTTCGGCCTTGAACTTGGCGGTGAATATGGGAAACTGATCTTAAGTGTTTTCCGCCTTGTAGCTATTGGATTTATTATCTATGTTATAAATCAAATCGTCAGGCAAAAATATCACCCCGGACTTATTATCTGCGCTTCGATGATCCTTGCAGGTGCAATTGGCAATATGATAGATAGTGCATTCTACGGACTGATCTTCACAGACAGCTACGGAAGGATCGCAAAAGCTTTTGCTGAAGAAGGAGGATATGGTGGGTTTCTGCAAGGTAAGGTTGTAGACATGTTGTATTTCCCACTCTTCGAAGTCACTTTGCCGGAATGGATGCCATTCATCAAGAACAGGCGTTTTCAATTCTTCAGACCTGTATTTAACATTGCTGACTCTGTAATAACCGTTGGTGTTCTGATTATTTTGTTTTTCCAGAAAAGATTATTGAGAAGGAAAGTTGAAACTTCTGGATCTTTGACCAGCAGTGAAACGATCGCAACAGAAGAGATCATTTCACCATCGATAAAAGGTGGGGAATAAAAATCAGTAAGCCAATGATCGTCGCCATCAAAGCACTGATCAAAACTGCTCCTGCAGAAACATCTTTAACAGTTTTTATCACAGGGTGAAATTCAGTAGAGATCTTATCAGATAGCTTTTCAATCGCAGTGTTTAACAATTCTACAGAGACAACACTCGCAATGCAAAGTATGATAAACATCCACTCAACTCTTGAGATCTGAAAGTATGTAGAAGCAACAATAACTACTATTGCAGCGAAAAGGTGAAATCGCATATTGCTTTCCGACCTTAAAGCAGCCAATAAACCCTGCCCTGCAAAAGAGAAAGCTTTTAAGAACTTCAGCATATTAAAATTGAATCAAGTCAAGCATTGCCTTGCTATGCGCATTTAATGCTCTCCTGCCCATCAAGTTTGCCGAATAAGCGGTTTGTTTTTTATTCATCAATAGCATTCGTCTCTTATCGATATATCCGGCTTTAAGCAAAACCGTAAGATGGGAAGCAAGATTTCCATCTGTCATATTGAGTTCGATCTTTAAACGATTAAAACCTGTCCAATCCTCGGAAGTGAGGATCTTCATAATTGCCAACCGATGCCTGTTGTCCAGAGCATGATGAATGTTTAGGAGTATGTCCTTCATATTACTTTGTTTAGCAAAGTAAATCTATGAAGTGCGTTTATTTAATCAGATTATGTTTTTCCACAATCTTAAAAAATTCCTCTTTATACATTTTACCAATTGGCACATGTTTCTCACCGATCTCGATTAAATTTCCAAGAATGGATTTGATCTTATCAATTGATATTATATATGATTTGTGTACTCTTTTAAACATATTCGAGGGAAGTTTTGCTTCCAGTCCTTTCATCGTCATGAGTGTGATATGTCTCTCGGACTTTGTGTAGATCATAACATAGTCTTTGAGTCCTTCTATGTACATGATATCATTGTACTTGATCTTTACGATCTTCTTGTCTGTTTTAATGAACATATACTCATCAGGTGTTGACGAGCTGGAGCTGTCACCATTTAGGTTTTTCTCCATTGCATTTTCAATTACTTTGTTCACCGCCTTAAGAAACCGATCGAATGGTACCGGTTTTAGCAGGTAGTCTGCTACATTCAAGTTAAATCCCTCGACAGCATATTCAGAATAAGCTGTTGTGAAAATAACAGCAGGAGGATTGTTCAGCGACTTTAAGAAGTCTACTCCGGTTATTTCCGGCATTTGAATATCGAGAAAGATCAAATCGATCTGATCCTTATGAAGATATTCAAATGCTTCCACCGCATTATTACAAGAACCAATCAAAGTAAGCTCGGAAACCTTACCGATATAATTTTCTATCACGTCTCTCGCAAGAGGCTCGTCATCAACTATCAGACATCTTATTTCCATAAAGCAATTTTAACTGAGGTTTTTTAAATTTAACATCTAGCACGTCAGGTTCTTTTTCCTGCTCCACATTTTTTGATAGGTCAAGCATCATCACAACTTTGTATGACTCTTCAGAGTCAGTGATCTTAAGATCATGCATCCCGGGGTATGATAAGGCAAGTCTTCTTCTGATATTTTGTAAACCAATACCACCCGCTTTTCTATCGGTTTTGCAAACATTGCTTTTGCAGTTTTCTACAATAAATGTGATCTTATCATCTTTAATCTCAAGGAATATTTCTACCCAACCCGCGATCTTCGTGTTCAATCCATGCTTAAAACTATTCTCAAGAAACGGTATGAACAGCAGTGGTGCAATTTGAAAATTGTCCGGATTCCCTTTCACAATAAAGTCTACACGACTATTACTACATTGCCTTATCTTTTCAAGGTCGATGTAATTTTCAAGGCACTGTATCTCTTTTGCAAGTGATACTTTCTTTTCGTTACATTCATAAAGCATGTACCTTAAGAGGGAAGACAGTTTTAGAACAGCATCGGGTGCTAACTCATCTTTCTTTAGCGTTAGCGAATATATATTGTTGAGTGTATTGAATAAAAAGTGAGGGTTGACCTGTGATTTAAGATATTTCAATTCGGATTGAAGATTTTGTTTTTCGAGGTCCATTGTTTTTTGTAACTGAATGAAATAGTCTTTCGCGAATTTCAAACCGGAAACCAGTATCACTATAAAAAAGGTATTGATAAAGCTTCCGATCACCAACCATAAATATCCATTCTCACTCTTGAATTGCTCATTATCAAAATTGACATTCCCATGAAAGTTCAAATATGTGGCAAGCGCTACCAGCGGAACAGATACCAATACGGTAAGAAATAAAAACAGGAAGTACCTGGCGAAATTCCGTTTCTTTATGAGAATATTGGGTATCAGGTATAAGACATTAAAGTAAACTGCGGGAATATATGTGAGCGCAGTTAACGAGAAGATCTTTAAACTTTCCAGAAAAGAGAACTGGAATGTAAAGTAGACTGAAAAAACCAGTATAAATAACACCCAGAATCCAATATGATATAGTATCCGGTATTTATTTAAATTATCCAAAACCATAGACTATTAAAGTTAGGGCTAAACTGTCATAAAATAAAGAATCATCGACCAAACGGTATGTCCGGCAGACCAATGTTATAGATAAGCAGACTGCCTTGCAAGGAGAAATAAAAAAAGGCAGAGTTCCCCTAAACTCCGCCTTTTACAAGCCACACAGTCCAGCTACGAACTATATAGTTTTAAAACTGATTACGATCTTGTAGTTTCGATTTCCTTCTGGATATTCTCCTAAAGATTTGCCATCGATCATTTCTTTGACATAGTTTGCCAACTGCTCATTATCCGTATCTATTTTGTGGACGTCAATTGTCCCGTTATTTTCTATTCCAAAGAAAACGGTAACTTGATCCTTGGAGTCATCCAAAATTGAATGAGGATAATCGATCATTCTATTGATCTGTTTTGAGATTTGTTTCTCAGATTTGTGCATTCCATCAGAGGCCATCGCAGGTCCGACAGAGATCATGAGAATTGTAATCAACACGATCAAGCTTAAACCAATTCTTGATATAAATTTGATCCTGTTCGCGTCTTTTCTTGTTAATGCTTTCATATTTATAGAATTTTGTTGTTCGATAACACAAAGGAAAGGATAGACTCTATACTATAGAAATTACTTATACCAAAGGCTTGATATGATTGATGAAAGCGACTTCCGAGATTTAACACTCCGTTAATCGAAGGCAAACTCCAGTTTGTCGAAGCAAAAACATCGATGAGCAGGGAAAAGCGGTTATTTTTTTAGTTTACTTAATCAAGGTTTTTCGTATACAGCAAACATAAAGTCGCTGGAGTTCCTTTCTATATAGGCATCTTCGTATGAAAACAGGCTGTCCAGAATATTTCGTTTCCTTTCGTTAAGCTCTGTAAAATGATGCGAAATATCTTTCAAAACGCTCATGAGTATACTTCCTCCATATGGTTTTTCCTCAACAACTTTAAATCTGGATCTAAGCACAGGTAATATACTTTCCGAATCCACGCATTCTGACGGGTCAGCAATTTGCATTCTAAGCTTACCCGATCCATAGTATCTATTCTTAAACAAAGAAGTTTTAAAAATCTGCCGATATGGTTTGTCAATCAGCTTTAAAGCTTCATTAATTGCTGCGATCTGCTTTGAAGGATACTGCATTCTGTTGGGTCCAACATACTCATTGATAACAACTTTTCCTCCTGATCTAAGAGTTCTTTCAACCTTTCTTTCGATGAATTTATCGATCTCATCAAAATGGTGCAGCGCCGAATGGAAAAAGACGAGATCATAAGTACCTTCTTTAAACTCCTCTTCATAAATATCTGCTGCTTTAAATTCTATGTTATGAAGTCCTTTATCCTGGGCGATACCGCGAGCACGATCGATCAAGGAGTCAGAAATGTCAACACAGGTGATAGACCAATGAGGATTGATCTCAGCTAAAAGAATTTCGTGTGAACAGATTCCGGAACCCATTGACAGCATTTTAATCTTATCCTCGTGCTGAAAATAGTTATCCGATAAATACTGCTCGTAGGAGACATCCGCACTTCCGGTTATTTTCTCATTCCATCGCCTTTTCACGTAAGGAATGATCCACCAATTGCCGGTTTCTATTGTTGTAGAGTTAAAAGCCGACTTTGTGCGCTCCCGTTGATCCAGAGTCACCTTAGATCCAATAAAATCAACTCCTCGCTGAAGTGCTTTTATATAGACATCTCGAAAATCTTCGACAGTGATCCAGCTCATAAGGGCAGAGTATCACTTTTTGAATTTGCTATCCTGTTCAACATGCCATTAAAAATAATATTATGCACAGGTAATAACAAATACCAATATAGTCTGCCGTAAACTCCTTTCGGACGAAAGGTTGCCGTTTGTACTAATGTTTGATCCTCTACCCTAAATTCCAACCAGGCTTCACCAGGCAATCTCATCTCTGCGAAAAGCAAGAGCCTGCCTTCTTTTTTATTAGCATAGAGTACTCTCCAAAAGTCTATTGCATCACCGTTGCTTATGGAGTTCTCATTGCTTCTGCCACGGCGTAAACCTACTCCACCAAAGATCTTGTCTATAAAGCCACGGATCTGCCATAATATATTACCAAAATACCAACCCGTTTTACCTCCTATATTCCAGATACGATTGATACAAGCTTCTTCGTTTTTTACCATTGCTTTTCGGCTATCGATCAAACAGCCATGAACCGGTACTTTCAAAAACTCCGAAAGATTAATATCAAACCTGCCACTCACCAATGAATCTTTCCAGCTGGAAATAATGCGGTTTTCCTCTATCGCAGAAAATGTTCGCTCAAGTGATCGCACATAATTGATTGGCACAATACTGAGCATGTCTGCAAGATTGTTATTCCTCGCAACTACTTCAACCTTCATGCTGCTCACTAATGCTGTAGCCAGTTTATACGATGTTGATGTGATAAAATACAACCAATATGATGACAAGCGAGGCGTCATAACTGGAACTACAAAAATGCTTCTTTTAAGTCCCCGCACTTTTGCATATCCTAGTAACATTTCTTTGTAGGTGAGGACATCCGGACCTCCGATATCAAAATTTTGTCCGTATGTTTCCTTCCTGAATAACGTCTTGCTTAAAAAATCGATAACATCTGCTATTCCGATAGGTTGACATCGGGTTTTTAACCACTTTGGAGCGATCATTACCGGCAGTTTTTCTACGAGATCACGAATAAGTTCAAAAGAAGCGCTGCCGGAACCAATTATTATTCCTGCTCTCAAAGTCGTAAGATTATAACTTCCCTTTGAAAGTTCATCCTCTACTGCTTTTCTTGATTCAAGATGCTCGGATAGTGCATTTTCGTTGACGATGCCGCTTAGATAAATCACATGATCTACAGTAGTCTCACTAAGTTGTTCCTTGAAATTCCTTGCACATTCGATCTCAAGTTTTTGGTAATTCTGAGAAGATGACATGGAATGAATTAAATAATAGGCAGCGTTTATATCTTTTGGGATCCTGCCGGTAGATGCTTTATCTAAAAAATCGACTTCAATGACTTCTATATTTTCTCGAAGAGAATCTGGAGGGTTAAATCTATTTGCATCCCGCACACAACAGACAACAGTATTCCCTCCCTGGATCAATACAGGTAGGAGTCTTTTCCCAATATATCCTGTCGCGCCGGTGAGGAGTATTTTCATTTTGTAATTCGTATTCTAGTAAAGTAAAGTTTTAACATGATTCCAATGAATTTGTTTGGAGTAGACTCTTCTCTTATTAAATTAAGAGGCATTTAATAGATTTGGGAATGACTACATTAAGAGATGAATGTAAATAAAAAACATTTGGCAACCTGGCTAATTATTGGGGTAGCTGCCGGAATAGCATATGGATGGTTTTCTGGCAATATTGTTCGCGGCATGCTTATAGGTCTATTCGTTGGAGCGATCGTTGCCTTCTTCGGTAAGAAACCCGGGCCAGGTAAGTGAGGATCAAATAGGTTTAAACTGCTCGAAACCCTGATCGCAATCATAACAGAAATGAATTGCTCTGCAAAGAGTGGAGCCAAAAGGAGAGTTTAAGGTTGTATTTGCACTACCACAAAATGGGCAGGAAACTTTTGCAAGCTCTTCCATCGTAAGAGTACCTTCAAAATTAGGAGGTGGGGCTAATCCGAATTCTTTGAGTTTTCTTTTGCCCTCATCCGATATTCTGTTGGAAGTCCACGGGGTTTCAAAATCGATCTTCACCTCAACCTGATTAAAAAGACCAAGTTTTTCAATTTGTTTTTGGATCTGCATTTTCATGATTGTGATCGCAGGGCATCCTACAAAGGTAGGAGTCATCACTACGAATGCATTATCATCTGAAGTTTCTACAGATGTTATGATCCCAAGATCTACGACCGAAACGGCAGGTATCTCCGGATCCTTAACATTTTCCAGTACTTTCCAAATTTCCTTAATCTTATTCATCTTCAAATTCATCTAGTAAAGGCATTAAGTTTTTATGGCTACCGTCGCAGAAAGGTTTTTTCCCCGTTTTACCACAGCGGCAGATCGAAAAAATACCTTCTTTAGTTTCTTCGTCCCCGTTTCTATTTATAAACCTTACTGTCCCCTTAACCCGAGCCGGACCGTTATGAACTATAGTCACGCTCACTTGAGGATCTTCAATTGAAACTTCGGATACATCATGAGAATAATCCAACGCACCTGAAGGGCACTTGTCAATAGCATCCATGATTTCTTGCTTACTTGCACCATCGACATCGATCCATGGCCTCTTTTGTGGATTGAACACAGAGTTTAAATGCTTCACACAGTTACCTGAGTGAATACAGATTCCTGGATTCCAATGGATAGTTAACTCCTCTTTTTGATAATCTTTTTTCATTTACCATTCTGCATTTGGGTCGAGAGAAAAAACCTCAGTCATTTCGTTGAGCATAGGTTTCAAGTGTTCAGTATGATAACCTTTCCTCCCACCGAAATGTTCACTCCCATCATCAGCAGGAAGTGTGAGTCCGCACTCGGCCGCTTTTGTCTGTATAGTTTCCATCCACTTTTCTTTCAACACTCCTTCCCCGGTGAAAACTCCAGAATCAATGATCTCCTTTTCAAAATCTCCCTCTTCAAAAATGGCCAGCGCAAGCGGATAACATTCGTTTAATGAAGACTGTAATCTGGCTCTCGATTCTTCTGTCCCGTTTGCAAGTTGCTTCATCCAGGTATCTGCATGTAGAACATGATATTTCAATTCACCGAAAATTTTCTTTGAAAGCTGAGCAAGCGGTGTGAACGATGACTCCTTCAGCATTTCATAACGCAGCAGTTCAGAATGATCGAATAAAAAATGTCTCACAAGACTGAAGTCAAATTCACCAATAGGATGTTCGACAAGATGGCAACACCTGTATTGTTCTTCCTTTCTCCCAAATGCAAGTTTATCAGGACTGTCTTCACCTAAAAGAGTATGCATGATCTCGTAAAGAGCCTTGGCATGACCAATTTTATCTTGTGCCATTGACGAAAAAGCGATATCCTCTTCCAGGATAGGTCCAAGACCGGTCCATTCGGAATTTCTATGACCAATGATCAACTCATCATCTGCCATTCTGTATAAAAGATCTTTTGTAGCTTCTATATTCATTTTAACCTTGTCTTTCTTTGTATGCGTTAATTTTATCTCTCACTTTATATGCCCCGGGTTCCCTGAATTGTTTGTCGGGGATCGTTGAGAACATGTCTTCATCCTCCTGAGGAAACATATATACATCACTTGATTTTACAACCCAGATATTGGAAGTAATCCCTCTCCTCCCATACTGTTCTTTCGCGAAAACCAATGCGAGGTCTGGGCTTGGTGCATGCACTATTCCTACATGAGTGGGTTGTTTGCCTCGTTTTTGTTGATGAAACACCTCGAATGTGATCCATTGAAAAGTAGTTTGATAATCGTTTTCTTCCCGATGCAGATCGAGTCGCTGCACTCTGGGGTCTAATGATTCGTTGCTCATGCCAGTGGAATTCTATATTTTTCAGAAGGATTAAATAAAGCATCACGAACCCATTTCCCATGTTCATCTGCCCATCTTCTAACATCGAGTCTTTCTTCATTACATGGACCATCTCCTTTGATCACTCTGTAGAATTCATCCCAATCAGGATCTGAGAATTCCCAACTCTTGGTCTCTGGATTCTTCCTGAGATTTGGATCCGGGAAATCAATTCCTAGCTCGCGGATCTTTGGAACATATTGATCGAGAAACTGATTCCTCATATCATCGTTGGATGCTAGTTTCACCTTCCACTTCATAAGCTTATCTGAATGAACTGAGGATGTGTCTGGGGGTCCGAAAAAATGGATCAACGGTTTATACCACCTGTTTATCGCATCCTGAAGCATGTCTCGCTGCATTGGCGTGCCGGTTGCCAAAGCCACCAGATTGTCATGTCCTTGTTTTAAATGGAACGACTCTTCGTAGCAGATCCTTTCAAGTGCTCTGCAGTATGGACCATAACTTCCCTTTGAATTGATCAGTTGATTTACGATCGCTGCTCCATCGATAAGAAAGCCTATCACTGCAACATCTGCCCAGGTCTTAGCCGGGTAATTGAAAACATTGGAATATTTGCTTTTTCCGTTGATCAGATCAGAGATCATTTGTTCCCGAGGTTTACCCAGGGTTTCTGCTGCGCTGTACAAAAGCTGACCGTGACCAATTTCATCCTGAACCTTTGCGATCAACGCTAATTTCCTTTTGAAATTAGGTGAACGTGTTATCCAGGTTCCTTCGGGAAGAGAACCAATTATCTCTGAGTGAGCATGCTGTTCGATCATGCGAATAAGCTGACGACGATACTCGTATGGCATCCAATCGTGAGGTTCGATCTTTTCTCCTCTCTCGATCCTGTCCTCAAATTCTTTCAACTTAATCGGATCTTCCTGGTCGACAGGGATCTTTTTACCTTGTTCTTCCGGCGGTATATAGCCTCCTCCGTACATAATTATTTATTTTTAATTTTTGATATTCCGGAAAGCAGTATATGACAAATGTTATCTGCAATTACTTCCGTTTTAAATTTTCTACCAGGTTTATAAAGATCGTAAATAGCATTCAAAGATGATAACAAAGTGAAAACAGCTACTTTCGGATCTATATGATGAAACTCATTTAGCTTAATACCTCTTTTGATAATGCTAACAAACTTAGCCTCATAACTTTTCCTCATTTGTTTAAACTCGGAGAGGCTTGGCTCATTCAGATGTTTCCATTCCAGGAAAAAGACTCTTGAAGCATCGATATTTTTAGTGATCACATCGATGTGGCTACGTATGGAATTTTCTAACTCTTCAGAAGGACTCTCAATTTTTGGAAGATCGTTTAAAGCTTCAAAGAATTGCTCAGCCATATCGAAGCATATAGCATTCAGAATGTGCTCCTTAGAACTATAGTGGTTGTATAAGCTTGCAGGTTCTATCCCAACAACCTTGGCCAGATCACGCATAGAAGTTGCGGAATAACCTCTGTCATTAAACATTGATTGGGCAGCAAGATTGATCTGAAGCTTTCTTTTCATTAATGCACTAACGTTCGTTAGTAAAAATAGTTCAAATATTTGACATATTGAAGCATAATTATATCCTAATCTTTTATAGATTAGAAGAAATAGTAATCATATGGAAAATAAGGAAATAATAGAAAACCTGATTCAGCATTGTCGTAACGGAGCATGGAACGAGGCTCAAGATGAATTGTTTGCCCAGGATGCAATAAGTGTGGAACTTGCTGAGAACGGCACAACTAAAGGGTTGGAGTCCATAAAGAAAAAAGCAGATTGGTTTGCTGAAAACTTTGAGGTCCACAGTATTCAGGTTTCAGATCCGTTGATCGCCGGTGATACTTTTGCTATCAGGATAAGTCTGGACACCACCAATAAAAAAGATGGCAAGCGAACACCAATGGATGAGCTATGTGTTTATGAGATCCGGAATGGTAAAATAATTTCTGAGCGCTTCTTTTGATCAATCGATCCTTTCAACTGAAGACATCACACCTTTTTCTAATTCGATTCTTGGATCCCCTTTGTAGGTGATCGAACTTGCACCCGAAACTTTTCCAGTTATCGATTCACTAACATTGACTTTCACAGAACTTGCACCCGACATGCCGAAATCAACACTTTTTACTTTGTAATCCAAAGCATCCAATTCTGCTGCACCAGCAGAGCTGACATTTAGCGTGTTTCCTATTCCCCTTATTACTATAGAAGATGCACCTGTCATGGAAACATCGAGCGCTTCAACATTCACATCGATCTCAGATTCTGCTGCACCTGTAGTTTGAATACGCATTGATTCTTGCGTAAACCCTGCTATTTTAATTGTCGTAGCTCCGTTAAACTCAGCTCTACTTAATTCAGGCATCACGACCTCCACTCTTACTTTATTTTTCCTCCAGACAAGTTTCTTATCTGATTCAATGTGTAACGAGTTGCCATCCTTTCTTCTCACATTTACCCTGTCCTTACTTTTCTCATTACCTATCAGTTGCAAGCTATATTCTTCGCCATACGCTATGTCTACTTCGAACATACCAGATATGTACAGTTTATCAAAATCTTTGAAATCCAAAGAGCTGGGCTCATAATTATTGAAGGCTGTTTTAATTTCATCCGTGGAATCGCAGGATATACATGCAAAAGAACCTCTCTCATTAAGCCAGTAATTGTCATACGCCGTGAAGTCAGAATACTTACTCTGCTTGTTTAGATTATATAAGAATTGACGCAATGACGGATCGAGCTTAACAACCTTTCCATCAGGAACATAGAGTGTAATGTTTACTTGTTGGTCTCTGAATTTGTCATCTGCAAGAAAATGAAGATAGTTTTGAAGGATCAACTCAGACTCTGACTGCTCGTAATTATATTCGATCTTCTCTGCCAGAAACTTTGCTTCAGATCTATTTTTACCCTTTGCTTCCTTTTCGATAGAGAGTTTAAAAAGACCCTCTTCGGTTTCATCAATGTAAAAATTCACATTTTCGAGATAGATATCTTTGTCGGCGAAATGTATCTTGTTCAACTTCAACTTATTCATACCCTCAAAATTCGCTTCGTAGATATCGGTTTCTTTAAATTTCGTTCCATAGACTACCAGGGTGTCACTATTGGATAGGAAGAGAGCTGATTCTTCTTTTACCGAAGCTGTTTCACTAAAATCTGAAGCTGTTTTGATCGCGACGCCTGCTGTAAAAACAATACCTAAGATCCAAAGAGCCAGCATACCAAATCCTAGTCCGCGAAGCTTAGCACCACTACCAATTGTAATCCTCAAGCCGAGGTATAGGATTGCCAGCAGTGGGATCCCGGCAGTGAGCAGAACACCTATAAAAAACAAAGTTGATTCAAATCCTGAAGCCGTTGCCATTTCAGTAAAAGCCGAAACTCCCGGGTGGATGAATGCCTTATTGGTGATCATAGCAAATATCAATGCAGCAAACGCTACTGAACCAGTTACTAAAAATATAATACCCAAAAACTTAGAAATGAACTTCAGAAAAAGCAAGCAAATTGTAAGAACCGCTGAAACAAGAGTTCTTAAAATATTACCAAACTGGCCTACTTTTTTTTTTGCCCCGAAATCTTTTATAGAGTCTTCGAGGTTTTCAATTCCTTTTTTAAAGGCTTTTTCGATGTTGGCGAGATTTGCTTCTTCGCCTCTCATTTGCAACTTATCAGTTCTCGTTTTGGCTTCGGGAATAATGATCCAAAGTAAAATATATATAGGGATCATCGCTCCTACGCCGGCGATAGTAAGAAGCACAATTACTAAACGTAGCCAGATAGGATCTTTTATTCCGAAGTATGCACTTAAACCTGCAGCCACTCCGCCAAGGACATTGTCATCAGGATCCCTGAATAGTCGCTTCGTTTTTCTACCCGATTCTGAAGAAGAGGACTCCTGAAAAGTGCCGGCTTCTTGAGTATCTTCGAATTGGCCATCAGCTCCTTCGCCAATGTCATGAGGTTGACCCATTATTCCGATCATGTAATCAACATCCTCGATATTTATCACATCCTTATTTGGCTTCAGCCTGGAAGTAAATATCTCGCCAACTCTGGTTTCGATATCTGACATAATCTCATCTTGATCTTTTCCATCATCGAATCTCTCTTTGATGGCATCCAGATAACGTTTTATTTTTTGAAAAGCATCCTCGTCTAATTTGAATGCTAGTCCACCGATGTTTACAGACACAGTTTTGTTCATGATTTTCGATATTTTATTTTTGTGCAGTTGCAGTATTCACCGCGTTAATTAAATGTTCCCATGTATCCTGAAGTTCAACCAGGAAATCCCTTCCAAGATCTGTTAATTGATAATACTTTCTTGGTGGTCCCGATGTCGATTCCTTCCACTGATAACTCAACAAGCCACTGTTCTTTAACCTTGTCAAAAGTGGATAAACCGTACCCTCAACAACCACCAATTTTGCATCTTTCAACTCCTGTATAATATCAGATGAATATGATTCTTCTTTATTTATTATCGACAGGATGCAAAATTCTAATACTCCTTTTCTCATTTGTACTTTGGCGTTTTCTAATTTCATATTTATGTTTTTAGCCTATTCCTGATCTACAGATAAATCGGATTGAAGATCAAAAAAGGATTTATATTCTGTCTGATCTTTTCTGTTTCAAACTCATTCGCACTCTCCCTACCTATTTTGTTGATCACTTTTTGCTCAGTTTCAACCTCTTTTTCGAAACTGATCCGAGCTTCTTTCTTATCTCCTGCTGTGCTTATGATAAGCATGAACATTCCTAGAAGTCCAATGAAGAAAGCTGCAAAATTTTTGATGGTCTTTTCCATTTCAGTTTAATCTTATGCTAAACAAATAATTTTGTTTAACCAGTAACTTGATATCACAAAGATATAAACAAAATAAGTTACCATGCAATACATAGTACTATTATTTTTAAAAAAAGTTTCGTCCCAAGTCTTATATTGTTGTTTATCAGCCTTATATCAGCGAATGTTTTTTGCAACCCTTTTAGCATAAAACCGTCTTATATGAAAATACTTATCGTTTATTCAGTCTTCAACTCTTTTTAGACAATCTGAAATCAATGTTGAAAACCATAAAATTTTAGAAACTATATTTGCCGTATTAAATCTATAACTATGAAAAAAATAGCTTTACTCTTAATTGTAATTCCATTACTAACTTCAGCAAGTTTCTCACAGGATCCTGTTGCAGAAGATGAAACCTGGAAGACCGGTGGTCTCCTTCAAATTAATCTAAATCAACTAGCGCTCGTTAACTGGGCAGCCGGTGGAGAAAATAGCGTCGCAGGGATCCTGATCGGCAATTACTTCGCAAACTTTAGTGAAGGAAATCATATTTGGGATAACAAGATCGATCTTAACTATGGAACGGTATGGACAAAATCCAATGGGAATCGGAAAAGTGACGATCGCTTCGAAGTGACCTCAAAATATGGCTATAAAATTGCGAAGGGCTGGTATGCTTCTTCTCTATTGAACTTCAGGACACAGATCTTCGATGGATACGAATTCTATCCTGATGGATCAAAACAAATTGTTTCAAAAGCCCTCGCTCCGGCTTTCATGGCAGTAGGAGTAGGTATTGAGTACAAACCAAATGATATTTTTAAAGTGTATCTCTCTCCTGCAACAGGGAAATTTACCTTTGTAGTTAAAGACTCGCAAATAGATGAAACTAAATACGGCTTAGACGAAGGAGAATCTGTAAGAACTGAATTTGGAGCTTATTTAAATGCTGCCTTAAAGAAGGAGATCGCTACTAATGTCGAACTAACCTCTTCTTTGCAGTTATTCAATGCTTATCAAGCTAACACAGATGTTGATTTTCAAACAGCGATCAATATGAAGATCAATAAGTATCTAACAGCTTCACTTCTATTTCATCTGATATATGACCACGATACCAAGATCACCATTAAAGATGATGATGGAAATGCAATTTTAATTCCAGATCCTGATGACCCGTTGGCATTAATCCAGAAAACAGGTCCGCGTACACAGTTTAAAGAAGCCTTTGGCGTAGGTTTTTCATACAAGTTTTAAGAAAACACAGTGATCTTAATTAGAAAAAGGGCTTCAAATGAGGCCCTTTTTTTATTAAATAATGGATTTAACACTTTTTAACAGCTTGATTCTTTACTAGTCTTTATAATTTTACGTTCTTTTTAAAAATTGATAACAACTCATACTATGGAAGAAACATTAGTCGCAAGTGATATTCGGGAACTCAATGAACGCATTAAAGAAGAAAGCGCTTTTGTCGACGTACTCAATTTAGAGTTGTCTAAGGTTCTTGTTGGCCAGAAGTACATGTTGGAAAGGCTTCTTCTTTCTTTGTTATCTCAAGGTCATATTCTTCTGGAGGGTGTTCCGGGTCTGGCGAAGACCCTGGCAATAAACTCTCTTGCTTCTGCAGTTAATGGTAAGTTCAGCAGAATTCAGTTCACTCCGGATCTGCTTCCTGCAGATCTGGTAGGAACCATGATCTATAATCAGAAGAATAACGACTTCATGGTTAAGAAAGGACCTTTGTTTGCCAATTTCGTCTTGGCAGATGAGATCAACAGGGCTCCGGCGAAGGTTCAAAGTGCACTCTTAGAGGCGATGCAAGAAAGGCAAGTAACTATTGGTGAGCAAACATTTCAACTTGACGAACCTTTCCTGGTCCTGGCAACTCAAAATCCGATCGAACAAGAAGGAACATATCCATTACCTGAAGCACAGGTAGATAGATTTATGCTGAAGTCGGTAATCACCTATCCAAATAAGGAAGAAGAGCGATCGATCATGAAACAGATCGTGAACCAGACACAAGGAGAGATCAGGCCGGTTGTGCAGCTTTCCGAGATCTTAAAAGCACGAACGACTGTACGGGATGTTTATATGGATGAGAAAATCGAGAAGTACATCATAGAACTCGTGTTTGCAACAAGAGACCCTGAACAATACGGACTAGATAAACTGAAGCATATAATAGCATATGGTGGTTCGCCACGTGCTTCTATCAATCTCGCTTTAGCTTCAAAAACATATGCTTTTATTAAAAGAAGAGGCTACGTCATTCCGGAAGATGTTCGAAATGTTTGTATGGATGTGTTGCGCCACAGAGTTGGCCTAACATATGAAGCTGAAGCAGAAAATATTACTTCTGAAGATGTGATCAATGAATTGTTAAATACTATTGAAGTTCCTTGATAAGTGAATACTGTCGAACTACTTAAAAAAGTCCGCAAAATAGAAATTAAAACACGCGGTCTGTCATCACAAATGTTCTCTGGCGGTTATCATAGCGCTTTTAAAGGGCGAGGCATGTCCTTTAGTGAAGTTCGAGAGTATCAATATGGAGACGATATCAGAAATATCGATTGGAATGTAACTGCCCGTTTCAATCACCCATATATTAAGATCTTTGAGGAAGAAAGAGAGTTGGTGGTGATGTTGTTGATCGATGTTAGCCGTTCTTCTTTTTTTGGGACTCAAACTCAGTTTAAAAGTGAGATCATCACCGAAATATGCGCTGTACTTTCTTTTTCCGCGATAAATAACAATGATAAGGTTGGGGTTATTTTTTTCAGCGATCAGATCGAAAAATTCATACCACCTAAAAAGGGGAAAACACATATCCTGAGGATTATCCGCGAGCTGTTGGACTTCAAACCGGAGCATCGAAAAACTAATATTGGACAGGCTTTGAAGTACTTTCAAAACGTAATGAAAAAACGCAGTATCGCTTTTTTAATTTCTGATTTTATCGATGATTCTTACTACGACAACCTCAGAATCGTGGCAAACAAACACGACCTCGTTGGGATTCATTTATATGATGTAAGAGAGTATGATCTACCAAACATTGGATTAATTCGTGGTCGAGATCCCGAAACAGGTAGGGTTGAGTGGATCGACACCTCATCAAAAAAGACAAGAGTAAAATACAAGGCGGGATTCCTGGAAAATCAGGAAACAATGAACTCGGTATTCACAAAAGCAGGTGCGGATCTGGTTAGTATCGATACCCGTGAATCGTATATAAATGCATTGCTTCGATTATTCAGAAAAAGACAAAGCAGGAGATGAAATTGAGAGTCGCAGTTATTTTATTTTTAATCATTTCAAGTGTATCATTGCAGGCGCAAACTAAGGCACCGCAAATAGTTACAGCACTAGACCCTTATGATCAAGCGCTTATAGGTGACCATGTTACACTCACGCTTTCTCTGGAGGTTCCGGAGAGCACTTATGTAATGTGGCCAGTACAAATAGATACCTTTACCAACTTCGATATTCTGGAGGTCTCCAATATCGACTCTTTAGAATCTGAAGGAACACTGAGAATAACACAAGCTATTATTCTATCAGCCTACGATTCCGGCATTTTTCTAGTAGCACCGCTTCCATTTGAGTTTTACAAGACTGGCCAAGACACATTAAGAGTTCGTACCGCAGCACTTGCATTGCAAGTCAATACAGTTGCGATAGATACCAGTGCGCCTTTAAAAGCAATTAAACCTCCGATCGAAGTCCCCATTTCTTTTGCTGAGATCTGGCCATGGCTTATTGCGGGTTTACTTATCATTGGAATTATCGCTCTTGCGATCTATCTAATGAAGCGTCAAGCTTCTAAGGTAAGTACTCCCAATACTGCTGTTGCTCAAATACCACCGCATATGTTGGCCATGAGAAAACTTGATGAGCTGGAGAATAAGAAGCTGTGGCAGCAGGACAGGATTAAAGAATACTATAGCCGGCTTTCGGAAATTACAAGAGAGTACATCGAGAACAGATACCGGATTTTGGCACTTGAGTCAACCACAGATGAAATACTTAGCAATTTGAAACATGAGTTGATCTCGATCGATGATATGGAAAAACTCGAGAAGGTGTTGAGGCTCTCCGATCTGGTAAAGTTTGCAAAAGTGAAACCGCTACCTGATGAACATAGCGCGAGTCTCGTCCAAATGCGAGAATTTGTGCGAAGTACAATACCGGTTATTGTTCAACGGAAAGAAGAGGAGGTCGCCGATGTTTAATCTCAACGATATGCAATTTAAAAATCCTGAGGCTTTCTATTTATTGATAGTACCAGCCTTGCTGATATTGTGGCATATCTGGAGATACAGTCGTTACTTTCCATCCATTAAATTATCAAATCTCAATTACCTGAACACAAAGGGAAGACCATTAAGAGCATATATTAAATCTGCTCTTCCAGCTTTACGGATCTTAGCTATGGTATGTCTTATCCTTGCCATTGCGAGACCACAATCCACTTTGAAGAAGGAAAATATTAGTACGGAAGGTATCGATATAACAATTATAATGGACGTATCGACATCTATGCTGGCAAAAGATTTCAAGCCAAACAGATTAGATGCTTCGAAAGAAGTTGCTTCAGATTTTATTTCTAACAGGCCGGATGACAGAGTTGGATTAGTTGTTTTTGCAGGTGAAAGCTTTACTCAATGCCCCATAACGACAGATCACTCCGTAGTTCAAAAACAATTGAAAGAGATCTCCAATGGTTTTATCGAAGATGGAACGGCAATTGGTATGGGATTAGCAACTTCCGTTTCAAGACTGAAGGACAGTAAAGCCATTAGCAAAGTGGCGATACTGTTAACAGATGGAGTGAATAATTCAGGCTTCATCGACCCTTTAACTGCTGCAGAGACTGCAATCCAGTTTGGAGTTAGGGTTTATACCATAGGAGTTGGATCTAAAGGGAAAGCGCTGTCACCGGTGAGGCAATGGTCTGACGGAAGATTAGAATATGACTACATCGATGTCGAGATCGATGAAGCTTTACTTCAGGACATAGCTCAACAAACCGGCGGTCAATACTTCAGGGCAACCGATAAAGAAGCGTTGATAGAGATCTACAATGAGATCGACCAGCTTGAGAAAACTAAAATTAAAACAGCATCCTTCACGAAGAAAAGCGAAGAGTTTTTTCCTTTTGCTGCTCTGGCAGGACTGCTGATATTTTTTGAATTACTATTAAAATACATGCTGCTGAGAAGCATACCATAGCAATGACAAGGTTTGAACATACAGAATACTTCTGGTACCTGTGGGCTTTGCTTCCACTAACCTTTGCATTTATAGGCTATTTATGGTGGCGAAGCAAATCTCTCAAGAAGTTTGGTAGTTCTACTCTTGTAAAAAAATTGGCTCCGGAACTTCCAAAGTATAAACACCAACTAAAATTCTTTTTTAATGTCTCTATATTAGTTTTGATCGTGCTTGGAATGGCGAATCTTCAGATCGGTGCGAGTTATGAAAAAGTTAAAAGAGAAGGAGTGGATATCATGATAGCGCTCGATGTCTCTAATAGCATGAATGCCGAAGATATTAAACCTAGCAGATTGGACAGGGCCAAGCTTTTCCTATCCACCTTCATCAGGCAATTGGCAAGTGATCGAGTGGGTATTATAATTTTTGCAGGAAAGGCTTATCTACAAATGCCCATTACAAGCGACTATGCTGCCGCGAAAATGTATCTGAATACCATAGACACTGAATTGGTTCCAACTCAGGGAACTGCAATTGGGGAAGCGATCAGAATGGCGACGGATGCATTTGACGATGTCAGTAAGAACAACAAAGTATTGATCATCATTACCGACGGAGAAAATCATGAAGGCGATGCCATCGATGCTATCAAAGCAGCGAAGGAACAAAATATTCTTGTGCATACTTTAGGAGTTGGTTCAACAAAAGGAGCTCCAATTCCTGTATACTCTGGGAGCAGACAGATAGATTATAAAAGAGACAATCAGAACAATATCGTGCTCTCAAAACTTAATGAGATTATGTTGCAACAAGTCGCATCCGCCGGAGATGGTGAATATATGAGACTTACAAACGGAAAAGAAGAAACCAGGAAAATAATGCGATCGCTGGAAAAACTTGAAACACAAGAATTCGAAGAAAAGGTTTTCACGGATTATCAGGATTGGTTCCAACTATTTCTCCTGCCTGCATTGTTATTGTTGTTTATTGACTTCATGATCGGAGAACGGAGAAGTTTCTTCCTAAAGAAATTAAACTTGTATGATGATTAGATCATTCACCATATTGATAATTGTATGCTTTTTCAGCAACGATATATTGGCACAATCTGAAAGATCGCTGTTGAGAAAGGGAAACAAACAATACAACAAAGAACAGTTTTCAGAAGCTGAGACTTCTTATTTTACAGCCCTCGAAGAGGATATGACAAATGAAATTGCCATTTTTAATCTCGGCGATGCAATGTATTCTCAAGACAAGTTTGAAGAGGCAGCAAATCAATTTCAGCTCGCCTCGGAATTGTTTGAAGATAAAGATCTGAAAGCAGCAGCATTTCATAACCTTGGCAATGCTTTTATGGAGCAGGAAAAATATCAGGAAGGTGTAAAAGCGTATAAAGAAGCGTTAAAGTTAGTCCCAGGTGATATGGATACGAAATACAATCTCGCATATGCCAATGAAAAGCTGAGAGAGCAGCAGTCTAGTGAACAGCAAGATCAGCAAAATGAAGATGAAGAAAATGACGAGCAGAACGACGAACAAGAGAAAGAAGATCAGGAAAATCAAAACGAAGACGAAAACGAAGGTGAAGGAGAACAAGAACAACAAAGCGATGAAAAGAGTGGAGACAAAGATGGAGAGCAAGAGAAAGAGCAGCAGCAGGGGGAAAATCAAGAGCAGGAAGGGAAGAATGGTAAACCAGAGCAGCAATTGTCTAAAGAAGAGGCTGCAAGAATACTAGAGGCACTTCAAAATGAAGAACAAAAACTTCAAAGAAAACTGATGTTGCAAAAGAATAAATCAGAAAAAATAAAAGTGGAGAAAGATTGGTAATGGCACGAATTGTAACTGTATTCATATTCTTATTCTGCTGTCTTGTATCACAAGCACAGACCTCCTTTACGGCGTCTACAAACCGACAAAAAGTTGCCCTCAATCAGACTTTTCAGCTTAGTTTCAAACTGGAAAATGCAAAAGCCAAAAAATTCACACCACCTTCTTTTGAAGGGTTTAAGGTCGTAAACGGACCCCACCGAAGTCAGAGCACACAAATGGTCAACTTTGATGTGACCACATCCGTCACGTGGACTTACGTGCTTCAGCCTACTCGTGAAGGGAAAATAACGATCGGCAGTGCAGAGGCGATCCTTGGCAATAAAAAGGTTGTTAAAGCAAACAGGGTGCTGATCGAGGTGGGTCCGCCACTCTCAGATAAGCAACAATCCAACCAACAAAATTCGGGAGGAAACGATGGGATTTCAGAAGCTACTTTAGAAGAGAGTTTATTCTTAAAACAGATCATAGACAAAAGAGATGTTTACGTAGGTGAGCAGGTTACCATCACTTATAATCTTTATAACCGGGTTTCATTAGTAAACATATCGCCGACAAAGAATCCATCTTATACCGGGTTCTGGTCTCAGGAGATCGAGTTAGATCAGAATCGACAACGAAAATATGAAGTCATTGGTAATCAGAGATTCGAAGTGATCACTCTGAAAAAAGATGCTGTCTTCCCGCAAAAGGGTGGGGAGTTAACGCTTACCCCGCTTGAACTCGATGCTATTGTCCGAACCCAAAGCAGGGGAGGACAACCTCGGTCATTGTTTGACGAAATGTTTGGTAGTTATCGAGTTCGCGATGTTCCTGTAAAACTAGAAAGTAACTCTTCTCTTATTAGAGTAAAAGAATTACCCGGGTCTGCCCCTAAAACTTTTAATGGTGCGGTAGGTAAATACAAACTGGAAACTAAATTAGAAACCACCCAAGCTGAAACAGATAATCCGATCACACTTAGTGTAAAAGTTTCCGGGCAAGGTAATATTAAAATGGTGGACAAACCGATCGTTAATGTTCCAGGCAATTTTGATGTTTTTGATCCTAAGGTGAAGGAGTATGTGTCGAAAAAATCAAGCAAGGTTAATGGATATAAGTCATACGATTATCTGGTAATTCCACGCTCACCAGGTGAGTATAAACTTTCCTCCATTAAGTTCACTTATTTTGATCCAGAGCTAGAAAGATACGTGAGCGAAGAGTCTGGTGAATATATCCTCAATGTCGAAGGAGAACCAGGCGACAATGAAGGCGCAGCGGGTGGTTTAAGCAAAGAAGAGGTTGAGCTTCTCGGATCTGATATCAGATATATAAAAACGAAATCAAAGCTGAAGGCAAGCTCTAACCTTTTTGCAAGCATTCCTTACTTTGCTCTTTGTGGTTCTCCATTTCTACTTTTCATTGCTCTTTTTGTTATAAAAAGATCACAGGATAACATCGATGAAACTTCTCTAGATTACAGAAGCAAGAAAGCAATTAAGGTAGCGAGATCTAAACTTAGAAAAGCAAATGGCTATTTGAAGAAAAATGAGCCTGATGCTTTCTATAATGAAGTCCAAAGATCGCTCTGGGGTTATTTTAGTGATAAGCTAAACATAGATACCGTAATGCTCTCAAGAGAAAATATCTTAAGCAACCTCAATGAAAAAAATGTTAGTAGCGAAACCATCACAGACTTAGAAATGATTCTGGACACCTGTGAAATGCATCTCTATGCTCCTTCTGCTACAAGTGGCAAACAAGGTGAGATTTATCAAAGCACTCTGAAATTGATCACAAAACTTGAAAAAGAAATTTGAAAATACTCCTTTCCATATTGCTCTTTTTCTCATTTACGCAGATTTCGGCTTCTGAGTTGATATTTGAGAAAGCTAATGCATCGTATAGTGAAGAGCGCTTTGAAGAAGCGGCCACACTTTACGATTCTCTAATATCGATGGGGTATTCC
>JABDMM010000108.1 GCA_013001465.1 Chitinophagales bacterium
CTCGAAAATCAACCGATTATGAAGTTTACCTACTATGGACATTTTTGTTTTTCAGTAGTTGTCAAAGGAAAGGAAATTTTGTTCGATCCGTTTATTACACCGAATGAGTTAGCCTCAAACATAGACATATCCTCTATCAAGCCGGATTATATATTTCTTACTCATGGTCATGAGGATCATGTTGCAGATGCGATCGAAATTGGTAAAAATAGCGGAGCAACCTTTCTTTCGAATTTTGAATTATACATGTGGCTAAATGAAAAAGGCATCGAAAAAGCAATGCCTTGTAACCATGGGGGTAGCTGGAATTTAGATTTTGGGAGGGTGAAATTTGTTAATGCTGTCCACTCTTCTGTACTACCGGATGGAACTTATGGTGGGAATCCCGGTGGGTTTGTAATAGAGTCTGATGATGGGAATTTTTACAACAGCGGCGATACTGCTTTGACAATGGATATGCAGTTAATTCCAATGACTTGTGCTCAACTTGATTTTTGCGTTTTCCCTATCGGTGATGTTTTTACAATGGGCGTTTCTGATGCTATTATCGCTAGTGATTTCGTGAAATGCAACAAGATCATCGGAGCTCATTATGACACTTTTGAACCGATCAAGATCAATAAAGATCGTGCGATCGAGGCCTTTAAAAGTACAGGAAAAGAATTATTGCTACCAAATATTGGTGATACCATTGACGTTTAGTTCTAATTAATTGAATAGTATGAATAAGATAATCTCTCTCGTTAATCAAAAAGGTGGTGTTGGTAAAACAACAACTGCGATCAACCTTGCTGCCAGTCTTGCAGTTTTAGAAAAGAAAATACTGCTGGTCGATGCCGATCCACAGGCAAATGCTACTTCAGGTGTTGGCTTCGATCCTAAAAATATCAAAACCAGTATCTATGAATGTATGATAGATGAGGTGAAGCCCGAAGACATCATTCTGGAAACAGAGACACCTAATTTACATCTTCTGCCTTCGCATCTGGATCTTGTTGGTGCAGAGATTGAACTGATCAACCATCCCAACCGTGAAAAGATCATGAAGAATGTTCTGGATGGTCTCGCAGATAATTATGACTTCATTTTTATCGACTGCTCTCCTTCTCTCGGATTGATCACTGTAAACTCACTCACAGCATCAGATTCTGTTCTCATCCCGGTGCAGTGCGAATATTTTGCCCTAGAAGGTTTAGGGAAACTTCTGAATACTGTAAATATCGTACAACGAAAGCTTAACCCACAGCTTCAGATTGAGGGTATCCTTTTAACGATGTATGATACAAGGCTTCGGCTTTCAAACCAGGTAGTTTCTGAGGTGAAAAGACATTTTGATGATCTTGTATTCGATACAATTGTACATAGAAATACACGTTTAGGAGAAGCACCGAGTTTCGGTCAGCCTGCCATTATGTACGATGCGGAGTGTAAAGGTGCCGTTAACTATTTAAATCTGGCCAGGGAACTTTTGCAAAAGAACCTGCATACACATATTCCCAACGATGAAAAAATATTAAATCTAGAACATGAGTAAGAAAAAGGAAGCTCTGGGTAAAGGAATCCGAGCATTATTGGAAGGGATCGACGATGAACTTCACTCAAAGCAGGAGTTATCTTCTTCAGCTTTTAAATCTTCTTTTTATATCGAGCTCGACCAGATCGAGGTAAATCCATTTCAGCCTAGGGCTCAGTTCGATGAGGCTAGTTTGAAAGAGCTCTCTGACTCGATCAGTATTCATGGTGTTATTCAGCCTATTACTGTACGTAAGCTCGATAATCAAAAGTATCAATTGATCGCTGGTGAACGCCGACTTAGAGCTTCGAAAATGGCTGGACTCGAAAAAATACCCGCTTTCGTTAAGGAAGCAAATGATCAGGAATCTCTTGAGATCGCCTTGATCGAAAATATACACAGGGAAGATCTGAATCCGCTAGAGATCGGTCTCACTTATAAAAGACTGCTGGATGAATGTAAATTGAATCACGAAGAACTTGCAATAAGAGTTGGTAAAAACCGAACTACGGTTACGAATTTTCTTCGTTTACTTAAATTGCCACCGGATCTGCAGGTTGCTCTAAGATCTGAGTTGATCTCAATGGGACACGCTAAAGCTTTGTTATCGATCGAAGATCCAATCCTGCAGATGCAGTTGTTAAAAGAAGTTGTTGCAAGACAATTATCTGTTAGGGATACTGAGAAACTTTGTAAAGAGGCAAAATCAAAGAAAGCTCCTAAAAGAGTTCAAAAACAAGTACCTCTTGAAATAAAGACATTGCAGAAAACACTGACCGCTCACTTAAGCACGAATGTAGATATCCGACATAAGCAAAGCGGTCGGGGAGAAATTGTGATCAGATATTTTACTACTTCAGATTTAGACCGACTTTACGAGATCATCACAGATGGTAAATGAAATACCTGCTATCAGTAATTTTACTATTCTCTTCTCTCCTTCTCTTTTCACAGGAAGATACGACAACGCAATCAATAGCGGTAACTCCAATCAGTGAAAAAGTTGACACTACTATAAAGATCGATTTTGTGAGGCACTCTCCTAAAAAAGCTGCTTTACTCTCCGCTGCTTTACCCGGACTTGGACAAGCTTACAACAAAAAATATTGGAAGATCCCTATCATTTATGCCGGGTTTGGTGGATTAGCATATGCTATACAGTTTAATGCATCAAAACATCGATGCAACCGAAATGCATACAGACTTGACGTCGATGGCGATTCACTTACAGACGGAAGTTGCAACGGAATCACTGATCCATCTAATCTTAGAGTATTAAGAGACTTCTATAGAAGAAATCTGGATCTGGCAGTATTGGGCACCTTTGTATGGTATGGCTTGCAGATCATTGATGCCACAGTCGACGCGCATCTTTTCGAATTCAGGCTTGATGATGAAATCTCTCTCGGAGTCGATCCACACATTAGGATCACCCCTGATTTTAATGCATATACCGGATTAAAAATCACCTTAAAATTATGAAAGTTGCTCTTATCGGATATGGCAAAATGGGACAAGCAATTGAGGAATTACTCGATCCGAAGAAAGATTCTATTGTTCTGAAAATTGACAAGAATAACTATACTGAACTCACTTCAGAAACCATCAAAGAAGCTGACGTAGCGATTGAATTCAGCAATCCTGAAGCTGCATTTGGAAATATTGAATTCTGTCTGAAAAATACTATACCTGTGGTATCAGGTACAACAGGTTGGATCGATAAATTGGAAAAAATTAAAGAGATTTGCCGAGATAATTGCGGTACGTTTTTCTATGCCTCAAATTTCAGTCTTGGTATGAATATGTTCATGCATATTAATAAGATCATGGCTAATGTCATGAACAATCATGATCAATACAATGTGATCATGGAAGAAATACATCACATTCATAAAATTGATGCACCAAGTGGCACTGCGATCACTCTGGCTGATGATATACTTGATGAGATCTATAGAAAAACATCATGGTCAATGACAGATTCAACTTCATCGAAAGAAATAGCAATTTCATCTAAAAGAGAGGGAGAAATCCCTGGTACGCATATTATTCGTTATAAATGTCCCGTTGATACAATCGAATTGAAACATGAAGCACACAACAGAACAGGTTTCGCTCTTGGAGCTATAGCGGCAGCAAGATTTATCCTTAATAAAAGAGGTTGTTACGGTATGAACGATTTATTAAAACTGAACTCTTAAAACCCTGGTATATGTACATTCTGTTTTTGGTATTCTGTATTATAGCGCACGTAGGATTGTATAAAATGTTTGAGAAAGCAGGCCGACCCGGGTGGGAAGCCCTGATTCCAATCTACAATCTCTATATTATGAATAAAGTTTGCGATAGATCGATCATTCGGATCATTTTGCTCATCGTTCCTATTGTAAATCTCTTCGCGTTTGCATACATCATACTTGATTTTGTGAAAGGGTTTGGCAAATTCAGTTTCCTCGAACATGTTGCAACAATAGTAGTTCCGTTCATCTATTTCCCATATTTGGGTTTTAGTAAGAATGAGGATTTTATAAGCCCCACAGGTATTCCTGCTGGTGGCAAACCTCCGAAAAAATCCGTTGGGAGAGAATGGCTCGATGCTGCGATCTTTGCTGTCTTTGCAGCTACACTGATCAGGATTTTTGTCGTTGAAGCATATACTATTCCTACATCTTCAATGGAAAATACCTTACTAATTGGTGATTTTCTTTTTGTATCAAAATTTCACTACGGTTCCAGAGTTCCGATGACGCCACTCTCAATACCTTTCGCTCATAATAAATTTCTTGGTGGTAAATCATATAGTGAAGCTGTCAAGTGGAAATACTCACGTCTTCCGGCACTCGAAGAAATAGATAGAAACGATATAGTTGTTTTTAACTTTCCAGCCGGTGACACCGTTATTGTAGGACAGGAAGCAGAGGTATATGCAATTCGGCGTAAACTAGATCCGAATTTAAATCGAAAATTCAGAATAATTTCAAGACCCATCGACAAGAAGGATAACTATATCAAACGATGTGTTGGTATTCCGGGTGATACGGTAACCATCGATAAAGGAACTCTCTATATCAATGGTGATAAAGCTTTTGAACCAGATGGTTTGCAATTCAGCCACCGGGTGATCACTTCAGGAGGTGATCTGAAAGATCAGGTTAAAAATAAGATGGGTATCAGACCAAACAATGTGAGAGGCCTTCCTCCACTTTTCGAATACTTTGTTACCGATGAAATGGCTGCTCAATTAGATCAAATCAGCACAGTAAAAGAAGTTACAAAAACGGTCTATCCTCCTGATATGGCGACCGGTTCTATGTATCCCAATACTAAGAATAACCTGAACTGGAACTACGATAATTTTGGGCCGCTTACCATTCCAAAAACTGGTATGACCATCAAACTAAACAAAAGAAACTTCAGCATCTATAAGCGAGTTATCCATGCATACGAGGGTAATTCAATATCGATGAAGAATGGTAAAGTACTGGTCAACGGTGAAGAAGCTGATACTTACACTTTCAAAATGAATTACTATTTCATGATGGGTGATAACCGACACAACTCACAGGATTCTAGAGTGTGGGGGTTTGTTCCTGAAGACCACATCGTTGGAAAAGCTTGGTTTATCTGGTTTTCATGGGAGAAAACAGCTGGTTTGTTACAAAAGATCAGATGGAATAGATTATTATCTATGATCCATAAAATAGATGATCAACCTTCTTGATCCTTCTCTAAGATCACCTTCATTTCGTTGTTAAAAGCGTTGAATGACTCTTTTAAAACGGTGAGTAAATCTTCGCCATACATGGCCAGATAAATGAGAATATTGTCATACCTCTCCTGCCAACTATTGCTGGGAAAGAATTTCGATTTGAGTCTTTCGATCTTATTTACTGCGGTTTCATGTTCGCGCTTTTGAGCACGGACGACTTTGTTTTCAAGGTTCTCCAGAGACTTTTCGATCTTCCTGTATTCTGACTCAACGCTCTTTTCGAGAGATTTATCGATAGATACCGAACGATTTTTCACTTTTTCAAAAATGCTTTTGATCTCGTCTCGTTCTTTTTGGAAATGCACTGTCTCTGAATTTCTATCAACATAGGCCTTGATAAGACTATCAGTCTCACTAAACATCTGATCGATCTCAAAACCTAATTCAATGAATTGTTGCTTACTTCTGTTATCGATAAGCAATGCATTATCCCGAAGAATTAGCATTGGGAAACATACATTATTGTTCAGGAATATTTGTTTTAGCTGAAGCCAGTATGCGATCTCTCCGGGTCCGCCTACATATGAGACTGCCGGTAAAACTTTCTGCTGATAAAGCGGTCTCAAGATCACGTTCGGACTAAACCTTTCCGGGAAGGCATCGATATGATCTGATATCTCGGCTTCAGAAAAAGAAACGTCTGTGTCGAGAATGGAATACATATCACCGTCTTTAACAATTCTCCTTCTTTCGCCCTCATTTAGATAAAACATATTGATCTCTCGTGGATGAGCTTGTACCTTATATTCCGAAGAAAGATAATCAACGGCAGTTTGTATATCCTGCTGACTGCTCATCTGCAACACCTCTTTCTTTATTACAGGAATAAAGTGTTCTTTGAGTGACTTGCTATCCTGATCTATCACGATCAAACCATGATCTGAGAAAAGCTCATCTACAAAAACCCTGGTGGCTTCAGATAAAGTGAGATCATCTCTATATGCTTTTTCGATTATTGCATTCACCTCCTTTGCGTGAGGAAAACTGGACAGCATTTCAGAGATCTGATCTCTTAGGGCACTTATATTCTGTAGTTTCATTCTACCCACAGCACCATGCTGACCTGAATCCCACCTCAGAGTTTTATTAAAAAGATGAATATGATTGATCTCTTCAAAGTCGTGGTCCTCGCCGCCGATCCAAAATACCGGTACAAAATGATACTGCTGATATCGATCATTGCACAACTCGGCAACCTTAATTGCACTGAGTATTTTATAAATAAAGTACAGCGGACCAGAAAATATACAAGGCTGATGCGCGGTAACGATAGTAAAAGTAGTAGGCTCTTTCAGCTTATCGATATTGCTGTTAACAGCTGGGTTTAAATCGATAGCTGAATATTGATTCCTGATCTCTTCCGAAAGGATATTTCTATCGATGATCTCGCAAGACTTTTGTTGGATAACTTCATCAATAGCATCCAGTGAACATTCGAAATTGTATAAGTCTCTTAATTTCGGATCACGATTGATATAATCATTGATCAGCGGATTGAAACCACCGATATCGAGAATCGGCAAACGTTTGACATCAAATTTGTGATCTGTTCCAATCATTTTTCAGAAATGATATTACCAAACAAATCAAAAGCATCAGCGCTTTCGATTTTAACATCGGCAAAATCACCGATCCGCGCAAAGTTCTTAGCAGAATCAACGAGTACTTCATTGTCGACTTCAGGAGAATCCGATTCTGTACGACCAATAAAATGTTGACCCTCTACCCTGTCGAACAACACCTTCATTGTTTTGCCGATCTTCTCCTGATTCTTTTCATAAGAAATTGATTCCTGGATTTCCATCAATTGAGCAGCTCTTTCATTTTTCAATTCAGGATCAATATCATCCTCAAGATCGTGGGCTTTTGTGCTTTCTTCATGTGAGTATGTGAACACACCAAGTCTTTCAAACCTCTGCTCTTGAACAAAATCGCAAAGTTCTTGAAAATCCTCTTCTGTTTCACCAGGGAAACCCACCATCATTGTTGTTCGAATTGCTATATCTGGAATGAGGGAACGGATCTCGTTGAGAAGTAATTCTGTTTTGGGTCTGTCGATATTACGCTTCATACTCTTCAGCATGTTGCTGCTGGCATGTTGCAATGGCATATCGAGGTAGTTACAAACCTTTGGAAGTTTTGCCATAGCATGGATAATATCTATCGGGAACTGTGACGGGTAAGCATAATGAAGTCTTATCCATTCAATTCCGTCGATATCGTTGAACGCTTCGAGTAATTCTGGAAGCCTTCTCTTCTTGTAAATATCCAATCCATAGAAAGTAAGTTCCTGAGCGATCAGCATAACCTCTTTAACGCCATTAGCTGCTAGCTTGCTGACCTCTGTCACAAGCTCTTCGATTGGTTTTGAAATATGCTTACCTCTCATGAGTGGAATAGCACAGAAAGAACATTTTCTGTTACAGCCTTCCGAGATCTTCACGTAAGCATAGTGAGGAGGAGTCGTAAGCGAACGTTCCCCGAGAAGTTCACTTTTATAATCTGCATTAAAACGTTCGAGCAAAGCAGGAAGTTCGAGTGTACCGAACCAGGCATCTACCTCAGGGATTTCTTTTTTTAGTTCATCGCGATAACGCTGCGAAAGACAACCGGTAACATATAATTTATCGAGGTCACCACTTTCTTTGATACTGGCAAAGTCAAGTATAGTTTGAATGGATTCCTCTTTGGCTCTGTCAATAAAGCCACATGTATTGACGATAACAATATTCGAGTCGTCTTTTTTCGATTCATGTTCGACCGAGATGCCATTGGCACGCAACTGATGCATCATCACTTCGGAGTCAACAAGATTCTTTGAGCACCCTAAAGTGACAACATTTACTTTATCCTTTTTAAAAGACCGGGTTTTCAACTTTCGACTTTAGTTTGAAAAAGCGAATCGATAAATTCATCTCTATTGAACAGTTGGAGGTGGTCGATCTGTTCTCCAACTCCGATAAACTTAATTGGTATTTTGAACTGATCAGCAATTCCGATCACCACTCCGCCCTTTGCGGTGCCATCGAGTTTCGTAAGCGCGATCGCCGTGACTTCTGTGGTTTCAAGAAACTGTCGGGCCTGTTCGATAGCATTCTGACCGGTAGAGGCATCTAGCACGAGCAGAACCTCGTGAGGAGCATCATCAACAACCTTCTGCATAACGCGTTTCACTTTAGAAAGCTCATTCATAAGGTTTACTTTATTATGAAGCCGTCCGGCGGTATCTATAATAACAACATCGTGTTTACCGGCTACTCCGGCATTCAATGTATCAAAGGCAACAGAAGCAGGATCTGAACCCATTTGCTTTTTTACGATATCCACACCGGCACGATCAGCCCAAACGGCTAACTGTTCTATAGCGGCTGCACGAAACGTATCACCTGCACCAAGCAAAACAGACTTTCCATCCGACTTGAACTGATTTGCGATCTTACCGATCGTAGTGGTTTTTCCAACACCATTGACACCAACAACCATGATGACATAAGGAGACTTTCCTTCCGGAACAGTTAATTCATTAACATCAAGTGTTTGATTTTCCTTAAGCAAGTCGCTGATAACATTTTTCAGAATGGAATTAAGCTCCTCTCCGCTCACATACTTGTCTTTTGCAACCTTAGCTTCGAGACGATCGATGATCTTGATCGTAGTATCTACTCCAACATCAGCTGTGATCAATGCTTCTTCAATAGAATCCAGAACCTCATCATCAACCTTCGATTTCCCAGCAATGGCTCTACCAATTTTGGAGAAAAAAGAATTTCGGGTTTTTTCAAGCCCTTGATTGAGATCTTCCTTCTTCTTTTTATTAAAAATATTAAAAACACCCATGTACTTAAAATTACAAAAAAAGCTTCCCGGGTAGAGAAGCTTTTATATTTATCAAATTACGGTTGAAGTCTTATTTATCCGACAGGAAATCCTTTACTTCATCTTTGTGGACGATCTTTTCTTTAAAAGAATAAGCACCGGACTTTGATGATTTGAAAGCTTTGATCACTTTAACCATATTACGGCTTTCCTGCTGAACTCTTTTTCCACCGGAAACTCTGGCGTTCTTACTTATTTTTCCCATGATATCTTATTTTATTTCTTTATGAACAGTTACCTTCTTTAAAATCGGATTAAACTTTTTTAGTTCCAATCGATCCGGAGTATTTTTTCTGTTCTTGTAAGTATAATATCTGGAAGTACCCGGCTGGCCACTTTCTTTGTGCTCCGTACATTCCAAGATCACCTGTATTCTAGCGCCTTTTGATTTCTTAGCCATTTTCTACGAAATTTTAATTTGACCTTTCTTTTCCAATTCCTTCAGGTATTTGTAGATACCTTTCTTGTTTATCGTTCTCATAGCAGATGTAGACACCTTTAAAGAGATCCACTGATCCAGCTCCGGAATGAAGAATTTCTTCTTCTGCAGATTAGGTAAAAACCTTCTCTTTGTCTTGTGGTGCGAGTGCGACACATGATTCCCTGTAAGAGGCTTCTTTCCTGTTAAATCACATATTTTAGACATAATATTCCTTTTATAAAAATGGAGGTGCAAATATCGGGTTTTTTATACAAATTTCCTTACCCTGTCCCGTCTAATTTTACAAAATTAAGATCCAAATAGCACTTAGTTGCCGAAGTT
This sequence comes from Chitinophagales bacterium, assembly GCA_013001465.1. GTDB lineage: Bacteria > Bacteroidota > Bacteroidia > Chitinophagales > JABDMM01 > JABDMM01. Next base: position 9,922 of record JABDMM010000108.1, read on the forward strand.
TATGGAAATTACAGCACTGTAGCCGATTTTTCAGTCTCAAACTTTAGCAAATTATTATATTTTTATCGATCACAACCATTAAAACTCATGGATAAGAAAGATAATACTCAGCCATCAGGTACAAAACTGGATGCCATAAAAGAGATCATTTTTGGTCAGAACATGCGAGAATATGAAGAAGAGTTCGAAGAACTGAGAACACATATCAATTCCAATATGGATGCGGTGAGTGCCGAATTTTCAAAAATGAACAGCATGATCGATACTTTAGAAAAAAAGATCGATAAGAATATGGATAAAATGCATGTTGCTATGATGGAGAAGATGGAAAAACAACATAATGAGTTGATCGCCCGCCTTGAAAAAATTGACGATAAGAAAACAGATAGAGCCAAACTGTCTAAAATGCTAACAGATATCGCCAATAAACTCTCCTCTTAGATTCATAAACTCGCAGTATGAAAGAGGATGAATTGCTAGAAACATTAAAAGCTATCTTGCTGGAAGACGATCGTCTGGTCGACAAACACATCCGTAGTGAGTTGGAAAAAATTCGCGATGAGCTATTAGATGATGAGAAATTCGGCAGTCGTATGCGTATACATCGTGATGCTGATGTGGCTTTTCTAAAGGAAAACTTCGCGCAATTTTTTGGCAATGACGTTACCACTGCCATCAAACATCAAATTAAAAACTCTCAGGACGAAGTTATAGAAGCCCTCTATCCTATTATTGGAAAGTTGATCTCGCGCTTCATCCGCTCCGAGTTTGAAAAACTTCGTGAAGGTATCGATCAGCAAATGAGCGAAGTTGTAAGTACAAAGAAGTGGAAGAGGAAATTCAGGTCATGGATATCTGGCACAAAAGAAAGCGATCTGCTTATCTCAGAACAACACCCTCCATCGATCGAGGAGATACTGATCATCCAAAAAGATTCCGGTCTGTTGCTTGGAAGTTATTCCAGGAACGAAACTGTGGACCAGGATATGATCGCAGGTATGCTTACTGCTATTAAAGCTTTTGTCGAGGATGCCTTCCAAAAAGACAACCAGGATCTTGAAGAGATCGATTACAGTAGTTATCGACTCTTAATATTCAATTTTCATAAATATTATTTAACAATTTCTGTTTCAGGTATAATAGACACTGCATTCAGAGAAAAATTAAGTAATAAAACATTTGATTTTGCTGAAAAACATATGAACAAAAATATAATTGAAGTAAATTCGGACCTTGTTAGTGAAATTTCTGAAAAACTGAGCCAGACCTATAATGACTGAATTTTTAAGTAAAAAAGTAATACTTGCGGGACCTCTTGCTGTTGGCAAAACATCTTTGGTGCAAAAATTTGTGTACAACAAGTTTTCTGAGAAGTACATCTCAACAATAGGTGTTCGTATTGAGAAGAAGGTTATCGATATGGATTCGCACAAGCTGAACTTGATCATCTGGGATCTGGCGGGTGAAAGCACTCAGAAGAAATCTCCACAATCGTATTTCTTAGGCACCAATGGAATTATTTATGTTGTGGACATTTCCCGTCCACCTACATTCCTTAATATTCAAGCTGAAATTGACTACCTCAAGCAAAAAGTACCAAATGCTCCTATCATCGTTATCGGTAATAAAGCTGATCTGTTCAAAAAGGAAGAGTTAGAGGAAACAGTTTCGATCATTCCTGTCAAACCAGACTTTGTAACCAGCGCAAAAACAGGTGATCTTGTAAATGAAATGTTTGAAGAATTAGCTTCTCGTATTCTCGATCTCCAGACGTCCTGATTCCTTTTCTGCAGTCTTACTTAAGGTGCCTGTATCTTTGTATGCACGGAATATTTTCTCAAGTATCTTCAACTTAAGTGAATCAGGTAACAAACCCATCGCTCTCACAATAAACCATGGCCCAACTCCGGGAATGATCATACGTTTCCCTTTGAATAGTCCTTTGATGGCTATTGCTGCCACTTTTTCGGCGCTAAGGATTATGATCTTTGATTTTGCACCTTGTGCTTTGATACGCTCATTTCCGGCTGCATTTGTTATCACAGATCCGGGACAGAGCACACTCACCTTAACATTAGAATTGTGCTTGAGCTCTTCATTTAATGCGACTGAAAAAGCGTAGATGAAATTTTTAGTCGCGGTGTATACTGCTTTATATGGAAGTGGTAAGGTGGCTTCCATACTGCTCGTGTTTAATATAAAAGCTTGCTCCTGATTCTTAAGATCCCTGATGAAATGGTATGTCATCTGAACCATGGCACGATTGTTAAGATCAATGATATTCAGATATTCTTCGAGTCGGTTCTCTTCGAATAAACCGGAGTTTCCTGTCCCAGCATTATTGATCAGAATATTGACATTTAGATCACGACTCTTGCAAGTCTCAAATATCCGCAATGGGCCATCCTTCGAAGTGAGATCTTCAGCAATAGTCTGAACGTCTACTTCAAATTTTTTCTGTAAAAATGAAGCTGTCTCGTATAGTTCTGGGCTATCAAGCGCAACCAACACAATATGATGCCCGCGGGAAGCGAGTTCCGCAGCAAGCGCCTTTCCGATACCCATACTTCCTCCTGTAACTAATGCATATTTCTTCATACTTGAGCTCAAAAATACTCATCTATACCGCACATTTGCATGGAAATTTCCCACAATTTCTTCGCATCTGATTCATTATAGGAACGCTTTGAACTTTCCTTGGGTCTCAAGCTGTCCCAATATTGCCCACTAAGACCTTTTACAGACTGTGAAGATGCGAGTAGTACTGAAGTTGATGCACCTTCTTTCGGACTCACACCGCCGCTTCTGCGGATCTTCCAAGCTAAGGCATGGAACCAATTCGTGTCCTTAACTCCGATATCCGTTTTTACAAGACCTGGCTGTACCGCATTGATGGTGACATTTGCATCAGTATTGCGTCGGTCGAACTCATAGGTGAACAATACATTGGCTAGTTTAGATTGAGCATAGGATCGCAGGCCGTGATAATTTTTCTCCAGGGATAGATCGTCGAAGAACATCTTAGATTTAAAGTGCGCGTCTGAACTCACATTGATCACTCTGGCATCTTCTGATTTCTTCAGTCCGGAATAAAGGCAGTGTGCTAGGAGGAAAAATGATAGATGATTAACTGCAAATACTTTTTCAGCGCTATCCGCGGTGATCTCTCTTTTGGAACTCCAGATACCGGCATTGTTAATGAGCCTGTCAACCCTGTCGGTTTTATCTAGAATATTTGCTGATGCTTGCCTTATCTCTGACTGCGAAGACAGGTCTGCTATCTCATAAAATATTTTATCATTACCCGAGATCTTTTGAATATCATCTCGCACCCTTTCTGCTTTTTCAGGGTTTCTGCAGATCATATATATTTCATGATCCAACTTTGCAAGTTGCAATGCCGTTTCATAGCCTATACCCGAAGTGGCACCGCTCACTATTGTAATTATACTCATGATGCAAATGTAGTATTTTAGCGATCCTCAAACAGAAGTTGATATCCACTAATATTTATGAATAACCAGAAAATAATCCGACTCACTTTAATGATCCTAATTCTGTTAGGTCTTGTGTGGATAGGAAAGTATAGTAGCTTCGGTGAATGGTTCCAAATGGATAACATTGTTGCCCTGATCCTGAGTTATGGTTTGTGGGGATATGTCGTTTTTATAGTACTAATGGTTACCGGTAGTTTCATTCATATTCCGGTTTTTCTTTTGGTACTTGCTGCGGTCTTAACGTACGGACAATTAGAAGGAACAATACTTGGGTTCATTGGTGTAGTAATGGCTTGTATCGTCAATTTTTTATTTAGCCGCTTTTTTGGAGGGAAAGCAAAAGGCGAGGTAAGCAATCCTTTTCTATACAAGCAACTTCAAAAACTTAGGGAAAGACCGATCTATACGATGATAGTAATTCGGTTTTTTATGTGGGGATCACCTTTAGTAAACTTCACGCTTGGTTTAACACACTTGAAAACGGTACACTATATTGTTGGAACTGCATTAGGATTAGTAATACCATTTATGATATTCTCCGCGGCAGTATTGTTTTTCCGTGAAGCTGTTTTCTCCTTTGTAGGAGGATAGTGTTACGCTTTCTCGTTGTTGATCTCTTCGATCTTTTTCAATATCGCATCCGCTTCTGCTGTTTTCGCTGCAAAAGCTTTAATATCGCCTGAACGTTGAATATCACGCGCCTCTTTCATCAGTCTTTGATACTGCTTATTTAATTTGTCTACTGGATTACTTTTAAGAAAACTGAACATAATTGTAAATTTTTCTTGTTAACATCTCCCTTAAAGCTTTGTTTAGTTTTGTTCTTCTTTTCCCTTAGCGAGTTTGAAATCTTTGCGTTTACCTTTGAAGAGATCATAACGTTGTAAGCGACATTCCAGCGGACCATTAAACAGTTTTATTTTCTTTGAAGCTTTCAATCCGATAAACTTCAACGCTTCCAGATTTGCACTGATGATCCAGGCCGTGCAACCATTGAAATGATGTTTGAGCGCAGTTCCTATCGACTTGTAAAACCCGATCAGTTCATCCGGATTGATACGCTTACCATATGGCGGATTCAATATAAGCAGAGTATCAGATAGGTTCGATTCCGATTCAAAAAGGTCTTCGGTTTTAAAGTTTATGAGATCTTTCACCCCTGCCCTTTTGGCATTCTCTTTCGCTATTTGAACACTTTCTTCATCAATATCAAACGCATAGATCGCATTGTTTGCTGGCATATTTACATTCTTAACCGCTTCGTTCTTTACTCTTTTCCAGCATTCTCTATCCAGATCTTTCCATTTTTCAAAGGCAAAACTTCGGTTGAAACCTGCCGGAATATTAGCGGTGAGCATTGCAGCTTCAATTGGGAAAGTACCGGAGCCACACATCGGATCGCAGAAGTTTGTTTGGTGATCCCAACCTGTAAGTTTAATGATGCCGGCAGCAAGCACCTCGTTTATCGGTGCCGCATTCATTTCGAGTCGGTAGCCACGTTTGTCGAGCGACTCACCGGAGCTATCGAGTGATAAGGTGCAGTCCTTATCTGAAATATGAATATAGATCTGCACATCAGGATTTTCGGTATCTACTGACGGGCGCTTATCAAATTTTTCCCTGAACTGATCTACAATAGCATCTTTCGCTTTCAGCGCAACATATTTCGAATGCCTGAAAACCTCGCTATGTGTGGTAGCATGAATAGAAAACGTTTGATCGAGATGGAAGATCGAACTCCAGTCAACCGATTTGATCTTTCTGATATACTGCTTGTAATTATAAGCGCGAATTGTTCTGATGGGTAGAACAACACGCAGGGCAGTTCTAAGATGTAAGTTGCATTTAAATACCATCTCCATATCGCCATCAAAAGATACCGCCCGGTTGAGGATCTCGGGAGAAACTCCGCAGAGTTCTTCGATCTCCTGAGCGAGGACCTCTTCCAGGCCGAATAAAGTTTTAACAACGATTGGGAAAGTACTCTCTGTCAAACTGAAAATTTGGATAAAAAAAGGGGCTATCGTGAAATAGCCCCTGCAAAAGTAGTTTATATTTTATTTAACGATTGATGATCAATCTTTCTGTCACCGATCCATAATGGACAAAATAAATTCCATTCTGAAGATGTGAGAGATCGAGTGAAACTGAATTTATACCAGGCTGAAGGTATTCATCTATATTCATCACCGTTTTACCGGTTAGATCGCTCATTCGTATTTCAGTTAATTTTTCTTCAAAAGATAAAAGCTGTAATTGAACCTTGTCCTGTGCCGGGTTCGGATAGAGACCTGAAAGTTGTACAGATTCTCCTGTCTTCATAGTTGGAGTTGTAAATGTCTGCCATGAAGTAGGACCTGCAATTGCCGTTTTAGAGCAAACCACATAAACTCTCCACTGGAAAGTAAAACCAGGAGCGAGGAAATTTGCATTGAAAACAGTGTCTTTTACATAAACCTGGAAGAATTTCGGATAACCCACTACTCTACCCTGTAAAACATAAAAAATAGCATCATCCTCTGAAGTCCAGCTGAGAGATGCTGAATTGGTAGTAATATTAGAAGTAGTTAAAACAGATGGCGTATCACAAGAGATGCAGCCGTTTGTCGTCAGTGTATCCTTAACTGAAGAAGCGCTCATATTTCCAGAACCACAGTATGCTTTAACACTATAGAAAAAGCTTAAGCACTTTGGAGCTTTGGGAACTATAAACGTATTCGAAAAAGATTTAATTGTAAAAACATAAGGAAAGCCAACCTTTCCACCTTGGATTATATACCCAATTGCTCCGGGAACACTATCCCATGACAATATAATGTTGCTATCTGTTACTACAGAATTAACATTCGTAGGCGTTGGACATACAGCAGTAATCTGTGCTGAAGAGTGATTAAAAAATGCAAAAGAAATTAGGGATAAAACGAGTAATAAGTGTTTCATAGTGATTGATTGATTATAGAATATATTTCAATTTAATATAAATCTATGAAAAACGCAACATATCAATTTTTCAATTTTTCAAGTTTCAATTTTACAATAGTGCCACTCATCAACCAACTAATAAACCAATCAACTAATAAACAAATCAACTAACTAACCAATCAACTAGTTAACCAATCAACTAATCAACTAATTAACCAATCAACTAATTAACTGAATAATACGTATTTTTGCACCGACATGGCTCCGTAGCATAACTGGATAGTGCACCTGACTACGGATCAGGAGGTTAGGAGTTCGAATCTCTTCGGAGTCACAAGCTTTCAAAGCGTTTCAGAGGATTATTCTTTGGAGCGCTTTGATACCTACTTCACACTTTTCAAAGGACAATAGAAAACTTTGAATCATAGGCTTTATCTCAAATTCATACTTTGCTAAAAACTGAATACAGTTAAAGGTTAGAAGTCGATTAGCGTGTATCAAAATTATCTGAAATCGATTTTAAATAAAATTTCATAAACAATTCTACTGTATGAGTGTTCTCGTTTAAAATTTATACAATGAGAGCTAGCTTATTATTATTGTTCCTGGGAATTTTATTAGTGTCGTGTGAGAAAGAAGAATTATCGACTTGTTTTGATGGAATTCAAAATGGTGATGAAACAGCTATAGATTGTGGCGGTTCTTGCATGCCATGTGACTTTCAAGCCAGTTTAGATGATGGTGAAACTCCTTTCGATATGTATCTATCAGGTATTTCTCTCAAGTTTATTTATGGTTTGAATTATGAAGGTGGAACTATATTTTATTTAGATACAATAAATGGGTCTGGCTTTGTTACAGCTACTGAAGATCAAACTACAAAATTGCCTTGGTCGAATGGGAGTTTGATTTGGTCTTACGCTCTAGGTGAAGATATCGGGACAGGTCTGTCTAATACCAATAAAATAGTTGCAAAACAAGGTCCAGGTGAGTATGCAGCTAGCATTTGTAATGATCTTTCAATTGGAGAATTTTCGGATTGGTTCCTACCAAGTAAGGACGAACTAGATCTAATGTATTGGAACTTAAAAATGAATGATCTGGGTGGGTTTACTAACAATTTTTATTGGAGCTCAACCGAGGATTTCGAAGGAGACTCCTGGATACAAAACTTTGCTAACGGTGCTCAGGGAAGTAATTTTAAAGAAGATCTGGCATTCGTTAGAGCTGTACGCTCGTTTTAATAGTACATACTTCCCTTCTAAATTTCAATCTTCTCAACTGTACAGAAGTCAGAATGCTAAACCTACACTGTACTTCGGACGTTTTCTAGCCGCATAGTCCTCTGAACTATTACGCAGTGGAAACAGTATCATGACAAGTTCAAGAATAGATCTTGTCTTTCTAGATGATCAGTTCTCGTTTGCTCACTGTAAATGACCTTTTATCCTCAAAATCTAAGCGTATACTCATTCATTGTATTCCTTATGGTCTAATTAGGTAAATTGTAAGAAGTATTAAGATCATCTTTAAACCCTAAGTATTATGAAGAATTTATTAACGCTATTTTTTACGCTGGCATTAGTGGGAATAAGCTATTCGGCTTTTGCCAATATCTGGACGGTAAGCAACAACGCAAACCGCCCTGCACAGTACACCACAATTCAGGGAGCTATTGATACTGCTGCCAATGGTGATACTATTCTGATTACAGCAGGTTCTTATTCTGGATTCACCTCTATAAAGCAACTCGTTATGATTGGTGAAGGTATAGCGAGTCCCGAGGTAAGGATAACTAACTATTCTTATATCAATCGATTTACTCCTTCTGTTAGTGCAGCAGGGTCTAAATTTATCAGTATAAGATTCAACTGGTATGTAATCATAGATGGAAACTATTCCGGAGGTACAGGCGGTTTGGAAACTATCGATGATTTACTTTTTGAGCGTTGTTATTTTGTTTCTAACAGTAGTAGCAATCGCGGAGAAGTAAGATATAACGGCAGTGATGGAGGCTATAGTAATCATACATACCGGAACTGTGTTTTTTATGGTGGTCAATACAGGACTTTTGAATTTCTTGATACTGAAATGACAAATATTCTGATCACCAATTGTGTCTTCAATAATGCCATTGTGGATGGAAACAACAATAATGTTAATGGAGGGATCATACTCCGTAATAACATATTTCTTGTTAGGACTCCGAGTTGCGCTTTCGAAGCTATGAACAACGTACTTATCGAGAATAACATCTTTTATCGCTCAGAGGTATGTGGTCTAAGCAATTCCACTTTGAACAATAACCTTACATTCCTCAATAATGTACCGGCGTTTCCAATTGGTACAAGCGGCAATGTAGGAAGTGGAAACCTGGTTGACATAGACCCTGAATTCACTACTTACGCTACGCCTCCGGCAGTAGCAAACTGGTCTCTTTCACATGACTATACACCGCAGAACGCTCTTGTCGATACTTCCGGAACAAACGGTACAGCTATTGGTCTTACCGGCGGAAGTGCTCCGACAAAGAATGTTAAGAAATATCCTAAAATACCGGTAGTTACAGAGGTTAACATACCTGTTTCATCAGTACCGGTAGGAGGAACTTTGCAGATCAATCTTAAGGCTAATACCCGAGATTAATCCTGTCAATTCATTTTGTAACACCTTAATCGTAAAAATGAATTGATCAGGTATGGATCGATGCAAATACATATTGCTCCTATTGACCGCATGCTGGTTATTTACGGTAAATGCTCAGATGCAGATCGTTCAAGCTGAGTATTACTTTGACGTAGATCCAGGCGTCGGCAACGGCTCTCCTTTAGTTATCACCCCGGGCGATACGGTTACAACCGTCGCAAACATTAGTGTTGCAGGGTTGTTACCCGGTGATCATATCGTTCTTGTCAGGGTTAAAGATGATCAGGGGAACTGGAGTGTCGTTACCCATCAATTGTTTTACATCAATCCGCTTATTTCACCTGTAATTCCACCTCCGCCGCCATTCACTCTTATAGCTGCAGAATACTTCTTCGATAAGGATCCGGGTCCGGGAAATGGAATACCTATTCCTTTTATTGCCGGAGACACGATCGATATCATGCGAACACTCTCTACGACAGGTCTTTCTATCGGTGAACACATACTGGGCGTAAGAATTCAGGAACTAAGCGGCATTTGGGGAATTCCATTTTTTACAACAGTCGATATTATCGACTCCTCGGGCAATCCGATCGCAGACTTTACTACTATACCTGCAAATGCAGGTTCGCCAACCAGTTTCATCAATACCTCCACAAATGCCGACCCGAATGCGGTCTACCTTTGGGATATCGATGGAGACGGTACGGTGGATTACACATCAAAGGATCCTAACCACACCTACAGCCAACCCGGAATCTATGAAGTAACTATGAATGTATCTAATCCGGATGCTCCGGTCGACACTTCCGGTCTGAAGGCCTTGTACCGGATCTATGGAGGCAGCCTGGTCAACTTCGCTTCGGGTTTTTCCAATGCTTCAAAAACCGGGGATATTGTTGAGGTTCCCGGGCGACTTGGAGAAATGGGTGGTGCCTACAGTAACGATTCCGCAACAGCTGCGGCTTACTTTAGTTCAACCAGATCCAACCTCACGGCGCTTGACTCATTCACCTTATCTTATTGGTTTAAAGGTACTGATCATGAAGTAGCAATAGCGCTCTCCAATCCATCCGTAACCCAGTTTATCGCGTCCAGTTTATCTGGTGTGCACGCGATCAACTCTCCTGCAAATGGGGTTGCTCTTGGTTCCGGAATAACAAATAACAACTGGCATCATGTTGCAGTTACATGGAAAAGAAATACACCCGGCGGATTCCGCAGCTTTCTGGATGGGAACCTAATTCAATTTATAAGTGCCAATAACTCCGATCTTGCTACAGTACAGAATTTGATTGTCGGGGGAACAACAGGAAATGAAGCCAGGGGCAATTGGGATGATATTTACTTTTTCTGCAGAGATCTGGATACAACTGAAATAAGAACCCTCTCCAATGAAATAAATACTTCAACCGTTATCAAATTAGTGACTATCGGTCCTGATCCTTCTACTGCTGTTGATGTAATGGACACTACAGTTATTTGTACAGGTGATACGGTTGTTTTAACTGCTCCCCCTGGCAGCGATCACTTGTGGAGCAACGGGACTTTTGGGCAATCTATCATCGTCACAAGCGGCGGTACTTATGTATGTGCCTTTTTAGACACTAACGGAACAAGCAAGGTGTCGGAGGCTGTCTTTATTAAGGAGAACCCTACCATGGTTATTTCACTTACCGTGCATCCTGAAACGAATTCCAATGCAAATGGAAGCGCAGGGATAACGGTGAACGGTGGCAACGGACCTCTATATGATATAAACTGGAGCACAGGATCTACAGATCCCTCTATCGTTTCTCTTTCAGCAGGAAGTTATTTTGTAACGGTTAGTGACAAAAGATGCCCTGAAGTTCTTGAAGCCATTGTTTCAAATATTATTGTATCAAGCGGTATTTTAGAAGCTGAATATTTTATCGATACTGATCCCGGAACGGGGAATGCTGTTCCTATGCCGATCACCCAGGGAGATGATATCGCATCATTTGCTGATGTTGATGTAACAGGCTTTCCTGTTGGCGACCACATATTATCCGTAAGGGTAAAAGATGATCAGGGTAACTGGTCTGTCACTAATTCAGAACCGTTCTACATTTTTGAAGGGACGTTCCCTGTATTTCCTGTTGAACCTGCCGGAGATGTTGTTGCGTTAGAATATTTCTTTAACAACATTGATCCCGGACCTGGAAATGGAAATCCGATAGCTGGTGTTTTTCCTATGGATACACTGAACATAAACTTTGGGATCGATGTCAGCAGCTTGCCGACAGGATTCCATATCGTGAATATCAGGGCAAAAGACAGTTTCGGAAGATGGTCGGTGACTAAAACCGAAAAATTCGCTATAATTCAAGCACCGGAACCTCCACCGCCTGATCTTCCTTATCCATTAATTGCAGCTGAATACTTCTTTAACGATATAGATCCCGGAGTTGGCCATGCAAATCTATTGCATATTCCTCTGGATGATACGATCGACGTTAACCGAACGATCGATCTGTCATCACTTGCCCAGGGATCGCATAAGATCTCGATCAGGGTGCAGGAACTGCCCGGTATATGGTCGGTAACAAACACAATGACCTTTAGTATCGATAGTGTTAGTTGTATTGTTCCGAATGTTGATTTCAGTAATACTTCGGTAAATGCCGGTCAACCCATGATATTCACCAACCTATCTTCCAATATAGATACCGGTGTAACTTATGCATGGGATGTGGACGCAAACGGCAGCAATGAAGCGACAACACAAAATTTCAACTGGACATTTGCTACTCCTGGTGTATACGATGTCAAACTTACTGTCGATAACGGAACTCCATGTACAGTTAGCCTTATTAAACAAGTGACCGTCGGGCCGGTTCTTCCTGATACGATCACTGTAACTGGAAACACAATACTATGCGAAGGCGAGATGGTTCAATTAACTGCTCCTAATGGCTCTGATCACCTATGGAGCTCTGGAGATACAAACCAGGTTATTATAGTTTCACAAAGCGGTACTTACCAGGCGTCATACAACGATGGAAATGGCAATCCTGCTTTAAGCAACGCTATCTTTGTCAAAGTCCTGGATACACTTGATGTTTCTATCGTTATTTATCCTGAAACGAACGGCATGATGAATGGTAGTGCCGGTGTAACCGTAAGCGGCGGGAATAGCCCTGTATATAGCTATCTGTGGAGTACGGCGGCAACATTGCCATCCGTAAACGGACTGTCATCTGGTCCATACAGCGTTACGGTTTCAGATGGAAGCTGCCCAACTATCATTGTATTCAATGTTCCCTCGGAGATCACATCCGGTGGGATCGTAAAAGCGGAATACTTCGTAGACGATGTCGATCCCGGACCGGGAGCCGGCGTCCCATTCCTCATCACTGAGGGAGACACCGTCGGGGCCTTCTTTGATATCCAGACTGCAGGATTATCCATCGGCAAACACAAATTGAGCGTTCGTGTGAAAGAAGAAAATGGAAGTTGGTCGGTAACTCAATCTCAAATATGGTTCATTATTGACACCACATTTAGTGAGTTTTTCGAAGCGGATGGTGAGATCATCGCTGCTGAATATTTCTTCGACAACGATCCTGGACCAGGTAATGGCTTCCCTGTTATTGTTTTACCTTCAGGTGATTCGATAGATATACCTGTGAATGCGAATACTGCCGGACTCGAACCAGGGTTTCACAAGATCTCTCTTCGTGTGTATGACAATGTCAGAGGATGGTCGATCACGCAAACAAGAAAGATCTTCATCGATCTTCCTCCCCTTCCTCCGCTACCGGACATTTTATACCCTGTCGTTGCAGCAGAATATTTCTTTGATGAGGATGATCCCGGACCAGGGAATGCTATAGCAATTCATGTACCACCTGCTGATACGATTTCTATACCAAGAACGATAGATATATCTACATTAACCGTTGGTACACATAGGCTTTCGGTGAGAGTGAAGGATCTTGCAGGGAATTGGTCGGTTATCTATTCTCAATTATTCATAATCGATACAGTAAGTTGCCCGGTACCTAATGTCGATTTCAATACTTCAGGTGGGAACGCCGGAGTTCCTGTGAGTTTTATAAATACTTCAACCAGTGTCAACGGTTCTACTCAATATGCATGGGACGTCGATGCAGATGGTACTGTTGAAGCTACAACCCAAAACCTGGGTTATACCTTCCCTTCTCCCGGTACATATGATATAAAACTTACGGTTGACAATGGCAGCCCTTGTATTGTCAGCCTTATCAAACAGGTAGAAATAGGTCCATTGCTCTCGAACCAGTTGATTGTAGGTGGTGGAACCGTATTATGTGAGGGAGATAGTATCACGATTACCGCTCCAACAGGAAGTGATTACCTGTGGAGCAATGGTGACACTACAGAGCAGATCGTGGTTACAATGCAGGGCGTTTATCAAACCACATATACCGATGCAAACAATAACGTAGCCATATCCAATGCTGTATTTGTTAAGGTAAATGATACGATGACTATCATCCTTACTACTTACGATGAAACCAACAGCCTGGTGAACGGAAGCGCAGGAGTTTCAGCTTCAGGTGGGAGCAGTCCTGTTTACTTTTATAACTGGAGTACCGGTGCTAATCTACCATCCATAGTGAACCTGGCTGCCGGATCATACAATGTAACCGTTTCCGAAGGTGTTTGCCCCGAGGTTCGAACCGCTGTTATCAATAATCTTGCAGTCACTTCTGGGATCATCGAAGCTGAATATTTCATCGACGATACAGATCCCGGTCCTGGAAATGGAACACCTTTCCCGATCACGCAGGGAGATACCACAGGAGCTTTCATCAATTTTAACACTACCGGTCTTGCATTTGGAAATCACAGGATCACCCTTAGAGTCAAAGATGACCAGGGTAACTGGAGCGTAGCTCAAAGCAGATTATTCAGGATCGTGGACACACTCGTTGTTTTTCCTGAAGAGCAGATCGGCGATATCATAGCTGCAGAATATTTTATTGATGATACCGATCCCGGACCAGGAAATGCCAATCCTGTAAGCGGAATCAGTATTGGAGATACAATTGACCATAATTTTAACGTCGATCTGGGTCTACTTGGAGTTGGTCCCGGTCCTCATATATTGAGTGTACGGGTATTAGACGATCTCGGGAGATGGAGTATAACCGGGTCAGCACCGTTCAACAACTGCAACCCTCCCGCAGCACCTATTGCAGGAGCTGATGTCATCGTATGCTTTGGCGATACGATCCAGCTAAGCGCTTCATTTGTTCCTGGAGCTACTTATTTATGGACAGGTCCGAATGGATACTCATCCACCGATCAAAACCCGCTTATACTGAATAGTAAAACAAGTAATAGCGGTACATACCTTGTAAGAACAGAAGGAGATACCGGCTGTTTCAGTATAACAGATGACATTATTGTACAAGTAGATACTACCCCACCTAATCCGGGTGTAATTACAGGTACCGGGACTATTTGCTTTGACCAGGATACCGGTAACTTCTTTGTTCCGCCTATCCCAACTGCACTTAGTTATGGCTGGTCTTTACCGGATGGTGTAATTATACTTGCAGGTAACAATACGAACTCCATCGCTGCAGATTTTACTGGTATGATCGATACCACCGGTACAGTAAGATTAACTGTGACCAATTCATGTGGGTTCTCTAAGTCACCGCCTTTTATCGTCAACAAATCCAGCGATACAGTTGAAGCCGTAGTCACTCCATTAGGACCTACAACTTTCTGTTCCGGTGGAAGTGTTACATTGCAAGGGAATACAGGACCAGGCCTTACTTACCAATGGCAGCGTGATGGTACTGATATACCCGGTGCAACAGCTTCTAACCTTACAGCTTCAGTAACCGGCTTATATACTTTGATTGTTACAAATACTGATGGATGTCAGAACAATGCCAGCGAGGCAGTAGTCGCATACAATAATCCTTCTGTAACCATATATGATACAGTCGTCGCGTCAACTTTATACGCCGTAGCTGAGGTTACAGACGGAGCAGCTCCATTGAGTTATTTATGGAACACAGGTGGTACTGACTATTTCATAGCTATCCCCGGCAATGAAACATATAGTGTCACTGTAACTGATAACAACGGATGTACGGGTACTGCCACAGAAACTATTTATGTCCCGGGAACATGTAATCCCGAAGAAACCGTATATAATCTAACAACGACCAATATTACTTTTAAGAAAGCAAAACTAAACTGGGATGCACTACCTGGAACAGCCAAGTGGCAACTTAGAGGAAGAACTGTAGGAACAGTTCCTTACCTGGTTATCAATATAAATAATGCTGGAACCACTTCATATAACGCTACTGGTCTTGATGTTGCCGAGTGCTATGAGTGGGAGATCAGGGCGATATGTAATGTTGCGGGTACTATAAGCACACCTTTCTCAACCCCGGACACCTTCTGTACAGACACGTGTCATACACCCGATACATCTGCAACAGTGAACATTACAAAGACAAAAGCTAAATTGATCTGGTCTGTGGTTCCCGGTTCCCTTGGATACCGTGTTACAGGAGCGAAGGTAGGAGATCCACCGATCACTTTTGATGTGACTCCAGCCAGCAATGCACAACTGAATGCTTCCGGCCTGACACCCAACACTACTTATGCATGGATAGTCCAGGCAGGATGCTACGAAGGAAGCCTCTTCCTTTCCGATCCTACTCCGGTGAATATGTTTACCACTCTACCTGCACCAGCTCCGCTGGTCAATACTAAATCCAGTCTGACGTTTACTGAAGAAGGCGGAATATATGTCTATCCAAACCCGGCAGACGATTACATTTATATAGACCTTCCGGAGAAGAAGGGAGTTGAAAGGAGTAAAATTATTTTACGAGATGCCCAGGGGAAAGAATTGATCCGCACTGATGTGGTCAACAGACAAAGCAATGTTATACCGGTTTCCCACTTCGCACCTGGAGTTTATACTATCGAATGGATCGAAGGCAGAAAGACTGTTTCGGTTAAAGTGGTTATAATTTAACAGGATTAACGGTTCTAACTGAACACCTCAGATCGGTTTAACATAACTGGACACTTTCCTCAATGCCTCAATTTCCATCGTTTCTTTTCAGGAACACGAAACCATTTTTTCTCGCAATCTCTTTAGCTCCTGTCCAGCTCAACACTTCCTCCAGTTTATCAATTCGTGTGATGATATAAACCGGTTTATCGATCTCACCCCAAAGCATCCATTCCATCTTTTCCTTTCTGCTTTCAAATGAAGGATAAAACTGAGCAGTTCTTGGTGAATAAAACAAAGGGACATAGCTCTTATAGCCTGCATTAATTACATATGAATCTTCAGCAGCTTTCTTTTCAGCAAATTCCACAGCAGCACGCTGTGAATATCCTTCAACACGCTTGATAAAGAAGAAAAGAGAAAAGAGAATGTATACAGCCATCCCACCGAACAAGATCTTAATCGCCTGATACCTGTTCTTTTTGAATTGAAGCAATACCGCAATGAGTAGCGTCAAAAGAAACAAAGCTGGTATAACTTCCAAACCGGTCCAATTTACATCCGCTTGCAAACTATTAAGCGCAAACTCATCTTGATCTACCATGGATATCAGGAACTCAGGATGTATTGCCAGGTAAGTTGCTAGCATAGGAATAACTATAAATAAAGAAGCAATCCCGATCAACCCCGCTTTCAACCATCGGGAAAAATCCAACTCACCGATTATCAGCTTATATAGCACTAGTGCAGCAAGGTATGTTAGCGGGAAATAACAAAGAGAAGTATAGTGAATGATCTTAGATTCGACGATCGAAAACAATATCAAGACAACCCAAAAGAGGTATTTCATCCATTGCCTGAATTCTGCTTGATCTAAATTTTCCTCACCGGGCAACTTTCGAAACGCTTTTATCGCAAATATAGATGCAGGGAAACAGCCGATAAGCAGCACAACAAGATGAAAACCCGGGAAACCGGAATGGCCGGCATCAGGAGTGCTGAACAAACGCCATTGATAGGCGATGAACTCTTGAACAAATGAAGGTCCGTATACCATACTCTCATAAGCAAACCATATCCCGGGTATGACAAGACTCACACCAGCAAACAGTAAAAGTTGACGTAAGTGGATCGGAAATTTAAAGCGGTTAAAAATCCAGAATACGATGATGCAAAGTGAAACGATGAGAATTGCAACAGGTCCTTTGGTGAGAATGGCTAAACCAATGAGTAGTGCACTTGTAATTAGAAACCTGAAATGCCTCTCCCACTTAAACTTCAGGAAAAAATAAATTGAAGAAAAAATAAACAAATTAAAGACAGGATCGATGATCCCGGACTTGAAATAAAGAAAAGGAAGAACAGATCCAGCATACACTAAAGACCAAAGAATCCCGAATCGATGATCGTGCAATTTACGACCAATATTATAGAGAAATATTAAGCTGATGATACCACAGATCGCGTTTGGAAAGCGAGCGGCAAACTCATTAATACCTAAGATTTTCATCGAAGCCGCTTGAAGCCAGAAGAAAAGAGGCGGTTTTTCATAGAATGGAAAAAAATCGATCGAGACTCTTGAGAATTCACCGGTCACCAGCATTTCCCGACTGATCTCTGCAAAATTGATCTCATCCCAATCGAAAAGATGAACACCACCAAGAAAAGGAATAAACAATAAAGCAGAAATGATAGCTATAACAGCAGAATATTTCCAACGTTGTTTATCTCTGGAATTAGATGTTCCTGCCATATTAAGTTTAAACTTCTACTCGGTTCCTTGGTCGTCTTCGCCGCTTATTGATTTACGCATAGTAGTATCAGACTGAATATTCTCAAGTCTGTAAAAATCCATAAGCCCCAGATTTCCACTGCGGAAAGCTTCAGCGATAGCTTTAGGAACTTCAGCTTCCGCCTCGATAACTTTAGCTCTCGCTTCCTGCGCTTTTGCGATCATCTCCTGTTCATTAGCAACAGCCATCGCTCTTCTCTCTTCGGCTTTAGCTTGTGCAATGTTCTTATCGGCATTTGCCTGATCGATCTGAAGCTCTGCACCGATATTCTTTCCAATATCTACATCAGCTATATCGATCGAAAGGATCTCAAAGGCAGTACCTGAATCGAGACCTTTTGCAAGGACGAGTTTTGAAATGGTGTCAGGATTCTCTAAAACCTCTTTGTGAGAAACAGCAGAACCAATAGAAGTGACAATACCCTCACCAACTCTGGCAAGGATAGTGGTTTCTCCGGCTCCACCAACAAGTTGTTTGATATTTGCTCTCACAGTTACCCTTGCCTTTGCGATAAGCTGAATACCATCTTTCGCGACTGCAGTAACCGGTGGAGATTCGATCACCTTCGGATTTACAGAAAGCTGAACAGCTTCAAAAACATCACGACCTGCAAGATCGATTGCAGTTCCGGATTTGAAATCCAGGTCAATATTTGCTTTATCTGCGGAAACCAGCGCTTTGATAACTGCGAGAACATTACCACCGGCCAGATAATGAGCTTCGAGTGCATCACGGTTCACATTTAAGCCGGCTTTATATGCGGTAACCATAGCTTTAACAATAACGGATGGTGGCACCTTTCTAAAGCGCATGAATACAAGCTGGATCAAGCTGATACGTACATTAGCAAACCTAGCGGAAAGCCATAGATTAATAGGGAACAACCAGATCAGCAA
This sequence comes from Chitinophagales bacterium, assembly GCA_013001465.1. GTDB lineage: Bacteria > Bacteroidota > Bacteroidia > Chitinophagales > JABDMM01 > JABDMM01. Next base: position 28,673 of record JABDMM010000108.1, read on the forward strand.
AAAGAATAACAAGGCACCAAGAACTGCCAGAATTGCAAATGAAGGTATCATTATGTATTTTGATTAATGGGTTTTACAAATATTTTATCTGAAGTTACTTTCGTAACGGTGATTTCTGTGTCTTTATCGATGAAACTACCTTGGGAATAAACCTCGATCTTTATATCATTTATCAATCCTTTTCCATTGGGTCTCAATGTTGTATATGCTATTCCTTTATCTCCTACTTCAACTAACCCTTCTTCGAGTACATTCATTTTTGAAGTGATCGCAGAATTCACTGAGACTTTATCAGATTGGACTGCTTTGAAGCCCAGGAGGACGACAACGATTGAAGCGATGCTGGTAACTCCCAGAATAATTGTTGCTGTTTGATTTCCTAATTCTGAATAAGCGATCACGATACCAGAGATAACTGCCGCTACGCCCAGCAATCCAAAAATGGTGGTACCGGGGATTACGAATAGTTCGACAACGATCAAAAGTAATCCGATCAATATTATGGCTATGATGACTCCCAGACTCATATCGGCAAAGCTATCAAAATTTAAATCAAAAGCGGGTTAAATGCATTTCTACTCTCCACTTTCCTTTTTTGGATTTATATCGAAATTGTTGATCCGATATTACCGTGATCCTGCAAACGAGAGGTTCCTTATCATCATAAGTCTCGCTTTCCAAAGTAAGTGTCGAATCTTCGCTGAGCTTCCAACTTCCAATTTCCTTTTGCCCGGCATGAAAAGAATAATATTTTCCATCATCATGGAATTGATATTGCGGCTGACCCACAACTTGCGCTGCAGCGCTTCTCTCATTAATAAACATATCCTCGAGAACCCAGGTACCCACGATCTTTTTTTTGATTTCGGATTGAGGGTTGTTGCACTGCGTTAATATTAAAAGCAAAGCGACAAAAGAAATGATCTTGTACATAAAATTTATAAACTTGTAGTTAATTCAAAATTCAAACGCTGAAAATACATTTATATCATATCAGTAAAAAGAATTCCTCTATTTCAGTAGAGACAGAGGGAAATTATATACAGCGGATCCAAAAGTACATTCCTTTTGATTCTGTTACAATAGCTCCACAAAAAGATAATCGCTCATTGTCTGTAAGCAGTCTTCAGCAAAAAGAATCTGAAATGATCCTCAGCAAAATACCTCCGGGAATACCGTTCTATCTTTTAGATGAAAAAGGTAAGGAATACCATTCGAAAGGTTTTGCTCAGTTCATCAACAAAACGATGAGTAACAGCTCCAGAGATATTTATTTTCTGATCGGCGGTGCTTATGGCTTCGACGATATCATACGATCAAAGTCAAATGGCATCATAAGCTTATCGAAACTTACTTTACCGCACCAACTTGCACGCTTGATGTTTTTAGAGCAACTCTACAGAGCATTCAGCATTCTTCACAATCAGCCATATCATCACGACTAATTTTAAGAACAGGTTCAGGCTATTTAATTAAATTCGCCCCATGTCAATAACTCTGGTAATAATCATTTGTACAGTTTTGATTTCATTCATGGCGTTCAACCGTTTTGAAATGACGCAACAACTTGTATTCTGGCCATATGAAGTAAAGCGTGGCAGACAATGGCATCGCTTTATCACTTCAGGTTTCATTCATTCCGGATACCTGCACCTCTTTTTTAATATGTACGTCTTGTATATTTTCGGTGTGATAGTAGAAAATGCATTTACAAACACAATGCTGTTCGGTGATTTTGGACGAATTAGTTTTTTAATAATGTACCTGCTTGGAATCGTGGTCTCAGAACTCCCTTCATATTTCAAGCACAAAGACAATGTTTATTATAGAAGTCTGGGAGCTTCCGGTGCAGTGGCTGCCGTTTTGTTCTCATTGATCCTTATCGATCCTCTTTTTCCTATCGGATTCCTGTTTGTTCCCGGTATCTCCTTCCCTGCTGTGATCCTTGGAATTGGCTACCTCTGGTATTCCTGGTATATGGATAAAAAACAAGTGGATAATATCGGTCATTCGGCACACTTCTATGGTGCACTGTTTGGCTTTGCCTTTACTCTTGCTCTAAAGCCATCTCTTATGCTGAGTTTTATCGGAAGAATTCAATCTCAACTACCATTTTAATGATTGTCGATCTAAGAAGTGATACTGTTACGCGGCCAAGTCCGGAAATGCTGGATCAAATGATGCAAGCTCCTGTTGGAGATGATGTTTTTTCTGAAGATCCTACAATAATACGACTGGAAGAAAAAATAGCAACCCTCTTTGGGATGGAAGCCGGACTTTTTTGTCCGTCCGGAACGATGGCAAACCAGATCGCTATTCGTGCTCATACCGGAAGACTCAATGAGATCATCTGTCACGAGTTGTCGCATATTTATAATTATGAGAATGGTGGTTATGCTTTTAATGCCGGGGTGTCCATACGATTAGTACGCGGAGAACGAGGTAAAATGAGTTGTGAGGAGATAGAGTCTCTGATCCAACCCGATCATGACTGGTTACCTAAAACCACCTTACTTTCGGTAGAAAACACTTGCAACAAAGGAGGCGGAAGTGTACTTACGATAGAAGAAATGAGGAGTATCAGCGAATGTGGAAGGAAGCACGGTCTTAAAACTCATCTCGACGGTGCAAGAATTTTCAATGCTTTAATTACACTTAACGAGCAACCGTCTTCTATTCATGAGATGTTCGACAGTATATCGATCTGCTTTTCAAAAGGATTGGGTGCACCTGTAGGCTCAGCAATTGTTGGCAGTAGATCATTCATTGCAAATTGTCGAAAACACAGAAAAGTGATGGGAGGTGGTATGAGACAAGCAGGAATTCTTGCTGCAGCTTGCATTTATGCATTAGATAATAATGTAGAAAGGCTGAAACTAGATCACAGTGCGGCACAACGCCTGGCAGAAGTCATTTCAGCTCAGGATTATGCAGAAAATGTACTTCCGGTCGATACGAACATCCTGATCTTCGATCTTAAAAAGTTCACAGCAAATGAATTTCTTCAGAAGATTGACCATGAAGGGATAAAGGCTGTCGCTTTCGGACCGAAGACGATTAGGTTAGTAACTCATTTGGATTTCACAGATGAAATGTTGAATTATGTAATTGAAAAATTAAAAAATCTTAGTAGGCAATGACTTATATTATTTATTTAAAAATTGAAATATGAAAAAGCTTTTAGTTTTAGTTGTATTGTTAGGAGTAATTCAAACTGCTGATGCTCAAGAGAAAAATATTATCAAAACCAATCCGATCGGTTTAGCATTTGGAAATTTTAACATCGCTTATGAAAGAGCGGTTTCTGATGCAAGTTCCCTTCAATTTGGAGGTAATTTCTTCTTTAAGCTGTTTGGGACAGATGTTAGTGGTTTTGGTCTTAATGCTGCCTACAGATACTATGTTACGCATAACTCAAGAGTAAATCCTGAAGGCTTCTTCGTAGGACCCAGACTTGCTTTTAATACTTTTACAGAATCATCTTCGGATGCAAGTGTATCGACGATGGGAATAGGTGGTCTCATTGGTTATCAATGGGTTTTTGATATCAATTTAACACTGGACCTGGGAGCTGGTCCGACATACTTGTTTGTAGTTACCGACGCAGGTGCTACTGAAACTTTTGATGGTTTTGTACCAAACTTAATTCTGGCTATAGGATACAACTTCTAAAGCTCAGTATTCTTTATCTTAGTGGTAAACAAGAAAATGACAAAAAGATCTATTCATCTTGTAGTCATCGTCTTCTTTACCACTTTTTTGTTTCCCCCAACTGCTGAATGCCAGAAGACTTACCTAAATTATTGGGCTCCTCAAAGACGACCTCAATAATAGAAACTTTGTACAAGGTCAACCAAGGGACGCTTAATAGAAGAACGTGGCGCAGCCACACCAACATTATCACATTTTCACATTACCACATCATCACATTATCAAAACCGCCTGCGGTATTGAAACGTTACATCGTAAAGTAAACTATCTCCTCATCGATCTTAAAGTGTTTCTCCTTGCCTTTAAATTCCATTATTGTCCATTCATTTCCCACATTCACCCACTCCATCAGATCTTTTGAAGTACTGATAAAAATCGGCATTTCGAAATTCTCAACATCGGTTAACCATCGCAGCTTCACCTCATAATTTTTACCTTTCTTCGTTTTTTCAACTTCCAGTTTTGGAATGGAAGGATAGTTCAAATACTGCTCAAAGATCAATGACCAATCCTTTTCAGTCTTTTCATTGAAGTAAGCAAGGATCTCTTCGGTTGAAGTAGTTTTATACTTAAATGATTTTTGCTGCATATCCCTCAACATCCCAAACCATAACTCATCATCATTGATAATATGACGCACAGAATTGAGAAAGAGCATACCCTTATTGTACATATCCCCATCGCCTTCTTTGTTTACGTTATAGATCCCGATCATTGGATTTTCATTTCCTATTGATGGTTTTTTAGCATTTACATAATCCATCGCTACATCATAACCGTGCATGCATTCTACATAAATGGCTTCAGTATAGGTACAAAAGCCCTCATGGATCCAAAGGTCGGCTATGTCCTTTGCAGAAACATTGTTACCCCAATACTCATGCCCGGCCTCGTGGATGATAATATAATCGAATTCCAGTCCGATCCGTGAAAAATCAAATCCGGCATATCCGGTCTTGTATTGATTTCCATATGCGATCGCTCCCTGATGCTCCATTCCCAGATAAGGCGTTTCTACAAGAGCAAACCCATCCTGCCAAAACGGAAACTTACCCAGATAATCTTCATAACAAGCCAGCATTGGCTTTACCTGCTCGAAATGAGTTTTTGCCTTCTCAACATTATAAGGAAGTACATAGTAGTCCAGAGCTAAACGATCATCATCTTTCGAAACATACTCATCTGCGAGATGCCTGTAATCACCTATGTTGAGCGTTACATTATAGTTATTGATCGGATAGCTCACATGCCAGGTACTGGTTTTCCATCCATTCTCGATCAACTCCTCTCCTTTTAGATTACCATTCCCAACAAAGGTGACTTCATCAGGAACAGTACAAGTTACCGACATGCTATCCGGTTCGTCAGATAAATGATCTTTGTTTGGCCACCACAAACTAGCTCCGATCCCTTCACATGAAACACCGATCCAATCTTTTCCATTATCATCTTTATTCCAGGTAAAACCACCATCCCATGGCGGTCTGTTTGCTATAATAGGCTTGCCGTGATAATAAACTCTGATCATGTATGCTTTACCGTCATACAATATTTCACGAAAATCAATAAATACAGCATTATATGAACGGCTATACTTGATTGCTGATCCGTTATACATGATCGAATCGATGATCATGTTTTTGAACAAGTCGATCTGTATCAGATTTGAGTTACGCAAAGAAGTAAAGTGGATATCGTTATAGCCAGAAATGGTCTTATCAGAAGGATCGACCTTAAGATTCAAATGATAGTATGTAACGTCGTATCCGCTTCTCTCGGGAGACAACATTCCACGAAGCGTATCCCCTCTGTTAAATTTTGATTGTTGGTTCAGCGGACTTTGAGCAATGGCACTGCTTAAAATTAAAAAACTGATGATCGTCGAAAAGAATAGGCTCTTCATATAACTTTGTGTTTCATTCGTCAAATTTAATCTTTAATTGGTCATTGGAATTGAACAAATTAGCGTTTTTATGCATTTAACTTAACGATGAGATTAATAATTCCTGTATTTATAATATGCAGTATATTTCTCTTCCTGGACTTTTATAGTTTTCAGGCTGTAAAAACGATCTTTCAAAACAATTATAAAAAGATCGCTTTTGGAATATATTGGTCATTAACCATAATCACTATCTCCTTGATATTGGCGGCATTTTTATTCAATGCCAGAGAATGGCCCGGAGCCTGGAAAGCCTTTCTTATGACATGGATCGGAGGTATGTTGATCGGGAAATCTATAATAGCAGGTTTCTTGCTGGTAGAAGATGTTACTCGGGTAGCAAGATGGGCAATTTCGTTGATCGACGATCCCAACGCAACTCAAAATGGACAAGGGATGAACAGGTCACAGTTTTTAAGTACCGCTGGTATCATTACTGCCGGAATTCCTTTCTTTACCCTTTTGTATGGCGTAGTTAAAAACGCTTATAACTACAAAGTTCATAATATCAAGATCACTCTAGACAACCTGCCTGCAGCATTTGATGGGATGAAGATCGTTCAGATCTCTGATATTCATTCAGGAAGCTTCACAGATTCCGAACCACTTAAGAAAGCTGTCACAACGATCAATGACCTCAAGGCAGATGTTATCTTCTTCACCGGTGATCTTGTCAATTCTAGAGCTGATGAAATGGAACCCTATATCGACATCTTCAAGAAACTGAAAGCCGAGCATGGTGTCATTTCGATCATGGGAAACCACGACTATAGTACTTATATGTGGGATGCTTCCAATGAACAAAAGAGAGCAAACGATAAGAAGTTTGAAGAGACTCATAGAAGACTTGGTTGGCAGTTGTTAAAGAACGAAAATCAAATTCTTGAGAAAAACGGAGCCAGGATCGCTGTAATTGGTGTTGAAAATTGGAGTGCCAAACATTTTGGCAAGCGTGGAGATATGAAAAGAGCTTTACAAGGTGTCGAAGATCTACCTGTGAAATTATTGCTGTCTCATGATCCGACACATTGGGAAGCTGAGGTTAGTAAAGATTATCCTGATGTAGACATAACCTTTTCAGGACATACGCATGGTGCACAATTCGGAATAGAAACGAAGTTCCTGAAGTGGAGTCCTGCTAAATACTGGTATAAATACTGGGCTGGTCTTTATCAGACAGGTAAGCAATACCTCTATGTGAACAGAGGTTTTGGTTTCATAGGCTACCCCGGCAGAATAGGAATTCTGCCGGAGATAACTCTTTTTGAGTTAAAAAAAGCTTAGGAACAGATCACTGCACTATCACTTTCATCAGCTTAATACTCTCACCAGATTCCAATCGAACAAAATAGATGCCTTTGGCAAGCTGCGCAGTTGGAATGGAATACAGATCTGTATAATCCAGATCAATATTCCTTTTTGTCTCTCCAATTGTATTGATCAATAGGATCCTGGTTTTTCCATAATCACCATCAAATTTTAAATTGATCTGCTCATGGGTCGGGTTTGGAGCTATCGTTACGTTAATATTTTCAATCAGCATTCTTTGGCTAATGTGGTGATGTTCGCTTAATGATCCCAATTCAAACCTTAGATCATAGTGGTCATTTTTGAATTCAACCCTATTCTCTGCAAGATGCATAAATGGTGGTGGCCGATGCCCGAATGGCTGTTCGAATGTTGCCCAAACAAAGCATGCTTCATCAAGTGGCAAAAACCAATATCGACCCGATCTGAAACTTGAAGAAGAAGTAAAAATAAAGTTGCTGTTGTACCCATTGATAAATTGAATACCATCACTGGCGGTATCGATCTGACTCGCTGTCCAGCCCCAAACATAAAGAGTTTCACCATTCTCAATTCGGGTTATATCTTCCTGGTTTACAACTGAAAAAAAGGCTAACCCATTAAAGAGTTTCTGAAGTTCTATTTCCACCTGCCCTTGCAAGGAGAGTGATATCATAGCACATGCGACTAAAGCAGTGAAAGTCTTCATTACAAAGGTGTTTTGGTTAAGGATGTTAAGACTAGAGCTTCTGTTAATGGAAGATAACTATTTTAATCATATATTTTGATTAATCATGATCTAAAATTCATGCTGAATGTGCTATTCAATGATTACAAGCTTGTGATGTGCTATATTAATGGACACTAGTTCAATAAGATAGGAACCTGATGGCAACGTCAAGTTTTTATCCACAATCGTACTGTTCATCTCTTCCTGATAAAGTTTCTGACCTAACATGTCATAGATGTTGAGTTGAACTGGTCCTTCCATAAATGTAGCCTGTATCAAAATATCTGAGGAAGATGGATTTGGAAAAACATTCATTGCTCCAGCACCATTCTCTTTTAATGCTAATGCGTTTGTAGCAAATACATTTATCGAAGAGAATGCAGAAACCGGTGTGGGACTATTGTTACAGACCGCCTGAACCTGCCAGTGATACACAGTTCCTGCAGACAAACCACCAACACTTTTAAAGTTGTTCGTTGTAGTTACAAATACCAGATTGTTCTTATCATAAACATTAGCTGAACCTCGGATCACATAGTTCACCGCAGAAGGCACTGGATCCCAGTTTAACTGAGCAGATGTTTCTGTGATTGCAGTGACGCTCAAGTTTTGCGGACTTGAACAGAGATATTCCAGGGTTGTGAATGTGTCAATTTGACTATATGCTGAATTCGTCTCAGAACAGTTTGACCGCACTTGCCATAAGTACGAACTAGCTTGTTCAAGTCCACTGACATTGAGCATAGGCTGACTTACATTGATATATGTGTAGCTATTGCTATCCAAACCTAGTTTGGTACCTCTCAAGGTATAGCCCAATGCATTGGTGGCGGACTCCCAGCTCAAACTCGTACTTTCAAAAGAAGGATCTGAATTTAGAACTGATGGTTCAAGGCAGCTATTGTCAAGTTGGAAAAAATACGCAGACCCCGCTTCAGCAATAGAGTTTTGTCCGCTTACATCATCGTTTTCTTCATTCGCAGTAATCATTATAGTTTCTCCAGAAAGTATACACTTCCACCCAAATTGATCATCTGCGTCGATATCGGAATGGTTCAACTTTTGGGATAATGCCCAATCGTTTTGATCATCTCTGTTATAAATATATACAGCACCGGCATCTATCAACACTCCGCTGTCGCTTTGTTCATCAGAATACAGGGCAGAAATAACCGCTGTTTCTCCTTCGATCCATAGAGATGCGCCAAACAGATCGCTTGTATTTCGAATAGGGGCAACAATCTTCTTCATAAATACCCACTCTCCAAAGGCATTATTCTCAAACATATAAGCAGAGCCGGCACTTAAAACAAAGTTTGCACCATTTTCATCGTGATCTTCGCTAACTGCTCCTACCAAGGCATAGTTTCCTGAAACGAAAACGGAACTACCAAAACGATCTTCTTCTTCCCTATCCGGTGCTGTGACCTTCGCAGTTTCCATCCACAAACCACTGCTATCTTTTGCAAATATATAAGCAGCTCCTGCATCATCAAGTTTAACTGATCCAACAGAGTCGTAATCTTGTCTGTATGCTCCGACGATGATATTATGTTCTGAAATAGAGATCGATGTTCCAAAAAAATCATGAGCACGTCTATCAGAAGCCACGATCTTTTGAACCTGTGTCCAAACTCCGCTCGCATTTGGTTCAAATATATAAGCTGATCCTGCATCTGTGAGCGGGCTGACAGCATTTTCATTCTCATCTTCTCTTTGAGCACCAACCAGGATCGTTGTACCGCATATTTCTACTCGAACTGCAAAGTCATCGGAAAACTCTCTATCGGCGGCATTTATTTTTTGGATCTCTTGCCAAACTCCATTGATATCACGCCGATAAACATATGCTGAACCAGCTCTACCGAGTTTTGGACCTCCGAAAGCATCATTCTCATCTCCGAATGCACCCACAACTGCTATATTGCTATCAATTGCTACATTCCAACCAAAAAAAGCGTTCTTCGCTCTGTCCGAAGCAACTATTTTTTGAACCTCGTGCCATATTCCATTTGTATCCCTTTCGAAAATATATGCAGAACCGGCTGATGACAATGTATTGAGCCCGTTCTCATCTTCATCTTCCCGATATGCTCCTATGATCGCATAATCACCGGAAATAGCTCCTCCAGAACCAAAGAAATCAACAAACCCACGATCTGAGGGTACTATTTTTTGTGATTGAATATATGATTGGGCATTTATTGATAAATGAAACAAAACTGTAGCTACTATAGATATTAGAATTCGCATGCGAGGCTTAACTTTTAAGGATAATTTTCAAATGTACATATTAATTTATTCTTAAACCGTGAATGCCTTTGCTATAGTGTAATATTAATTTTTATCGTAATTTAAGAGTCCATTAAACTCACC
>JABDMM010000118.1 GCA_013001465.1 Chitinophagales bacterium
AAAGTCTTCAATGTGCACAGAATCAGAACTTATAATGACACTAGCCGAATCTTTCCCGCTGTTCCAGCTCCGCTCATTCAACGCTACCTTCATTTTTGGAATGAGGATACTTGTGTTTTCACCTAAGATCAGGATCGTTTTTATCCGGCCTGAAAGAGAATCGGGATTTGAGAAATTGATATTGCTGTAAATTTTATCGTTGTCAATTCTACTTTGGATGTAAAAACTATCGAGGACTGACTCATTCAGCCTTGTATCGATCATTTCGAAATACAACTCGCCAATCGGTTTGTTTTTTATTAATGCTAGGTCGATGTGGGTATAGGATGATGTAATTTGCATTGTATCGATCTTTATATCCTTAAGATCAACTCGGGCAAACATTCCTAACGAATCGGTACTTCCGTCCAGTTTCCCATTTACATTTCCATCGAAACGCATATTTTGCAGATCGAAGGCCGAAGCCAGTTTTTGAGGATCAGTTACTTTGAATTCGAAAACAACATTGTTGTCAAAAGGCCACCGTCCGTTACCTGACGCTTGAAAAGTGGCCATCGGGGAGATGATATTTAAACCGGAGAGTTGATATAGACCTTTAGTGTAAGAAAGTTTAGCTTCAAAATCACCGACCTCATAGCGGTCAATGGTCGATCCTTCGGAAATAACATCTACCGCAAGTATCATGTCTGAAGGTGTTATCCCTTTGCCATTTACCAAGAGCTGAAGATTGATGTCTGAGTCAATGCTGTCATTCTTAAGGATCCCTGAGAGATCGAATCTGTTGATATTTATTGATGCATCATAATCCGGGATACTGAATAAATTCTTCACTTTGAATAAGGATGTGATCTGACCAAGTGAAGATTGCATATCCAACGACCCATCTGCTGACTGACCACTCTTATCTGCTTTTATCTCAATATCTCTCGCATAGTATTGTTCGAACGTTAACTTTTCTACAAGCCCGGCGATCTTGAGATCCATGTCCTTGAGATCAACTGACTGAAATTCTTTTGTATTTCTGTTATATAGGGATAATACTGTATTGATGTCTAACTGACCATTCGATATGTACAAGGGATCTGAAGCCAGATCTGCAATTTTAAGTACCGATCCGAGCCTTAATGAATGAGCAGGTCCTGAAATATTTCCCGTTAAGTCACCCTCTACTCTTAGCTTTGGAAGCTCTAAAGCTGAAGTGATCGTTTCAATATCTTTTAACTTGACAGAGTAGGTGATGTTATTCCGGTCCACCATGTCTCCTGTTCCCCGGATCTTCAAATTGGCAAACGGCGAAATGAGATCGAAACTCGAAATGTCATATTTCGTGCCATCGATCCGGATCGAGGTGTTTAGCTTGTCGATCTTTTTACCCAGAACACTTGAGTTCAGTGATGAAACATTCAGGCTAATGAAGTCCTTGCCTATAGCAAACCCTTTTCCTTCGAAAGCTACCGCCATGTTTAAATCCGAGTTCATTTTTTCATCCAATAAGATCTTTGCGAGGTCGATGTTCTTGAGATCCATTTTCCCGGAATACTGTGGCCTGGCGAAGATGTCCATCAGTTTGAAACTAGTTTCAGCTTTACCCATGACGGAATTCAGCTTAAGTTCGCCCTCAGCCTTATCCTTGTTTTTTGATAGCGATAGCAAGAGATCATCGAGCGTATATTCACCGTACTGAACATCTCCAAAAGCGCCATTTAATTCAAAGGAGTTCTCCTTAATATCGAGCCCCGAACCATTCATCCTGAGATCTCCCACGATGAGAGACCTCATTGAAGGATCCCCGGTCCAGTATTCTCCGTTTAGACTATCGACATTTAAATCCAGGATATATGAAGGCTCACTGTTTATTCCGGTCACTGTTCCATTGAGATGAGCCGACTGATATCCTTCGATGATCCGAACATCTATGAGACTTTTATCCTGAAGATGCTCAACATGGATATCGATATTCGGTTTACCGGAAATACTTCCGATCCATGCTTTGATATCTGAAAGATCGAACGGACTGGCCGATAAACTGATATTGCTTTTCAAAGGATTTGCCAATGACAGCGATCCATCAGATCTGATGTCCGACTTATCCAATTTCAGTATAAATTCACTCCATTCAACATCATCTCCCGCAACGGTCGAATTGAAAGTAAGATTCTTAATTATTGCCGAAGGTGCTTCAGTTGTGAGGGAAAGGCTATCCGAAAAGATCCTGATCTCATCCTGATCATATTCCAATCCCAATAAACCACTCAGTTGAGCTTTTTTAGGGATCGATGAGTTATCGTCAAAAGGGGCAATATCGGCCGAAAGCTTGTTGATCCATATCTTATCAAGGATTATTTTCCAGTTGAATGGTGCTGCTGCACTCGTGTCTTCAGTAGGAGGGACAAGGTCGAGGATGTTCCATCTGTCTTTTTCATACTCTTTAGCACTCAACGAAAAGTTGTCAAGCCTGATCGCTTCGACTTCTACCGTTTTGGAAAGGAGCTTAAAAATTTTGTAATCGATACTGAGGGCTGATGCTTCTAACAAGGTGTCGCCATGATGTATGATACCAATATCCTGAATAGCGAATTCATTAAGCAAACTCCCTTGTATTTTACCTATCGAAATTTCACCATCAAGGATCTTGTTCGTCTCGCTTACAGCCACTCTCCTGATCGTTTCATTTAGTACTCCTGTAGAAATAAGGATCAGGCTAACGGACAAGATGATCAGAATAGTAAGTAGAAGGATCAATAATATTTTAGCAACAACTTTCATCTCTATCTTTAAAAAGCATGTCCAACGGTTAAATAGAACTTCAGTTTGAATTTCTGTTCGATCACCGGTGTGGCAAAATCCAATCTAACCGGACCTACAGGGGTTCGGGCTCTCAAACCAATACCTGCATCATATAGTAGTTCGTCAAATTTATAATCCCAGGAGTCGGCCCAGACATTTCCTGCATCCATAAAAAAAACAGCTGAGAATATGGAGAACAGATCGACACGAAATTCGATGCTGCTTTCCAGCATGGTGTTCCCACCTATGAGTGCGCCGTTATTATCAGCAGGGGAAACGCTGTTCCTTCCAAAACCTCTCAAAGAATTAGCACCTCCAATGAAGTATCTGTCTTCAATAGGTGTGCTTATGGAACCGCCTGTTTCCTGCAATATTCCGGTTTTGACTTTTGCCGCTATAACCAATCTTTCGCCAACCTTTTTAAACAATGCAACAGAAGGAGTAACGCGGAAATACCGGATACTGGTGTTAAATCCCAGGCCAACATATGTTGTGTTCAGTGAGAATTTCATTCCATTAGCCGGGTAGAAAATATCATCTGTCCCGTCGAACTCTAATCCTCCGGATATGCCCGATTTGTAATTGTCTGTCTTTTCAGGTTTAGTTTCGACATTGTCATTCAGGTCTACCTTATCGCGCTGGATTGTGTATGACAGCTGAGCTGAAGTCGAACGTGAAAAGGTTTTCTGTAATGAGAAGGTAGAACCAAGTCGGTCAACTGTAAAACTACTTTCCCTTTCCCTTGAATAAAACGGGTTCACGATAAGATCCAGGGAGCGCGAAAAACTCAATGGCTGGATGAGTCTTGCTTCCACACCTACCGGATTGAAATATGAGCGGTTTGCTTTTACGATCAGTCTTCTTCCTCCACCCAGAAAGTTGATCCGGTTTAGGATCAGGGATAATCTCAACCTGTCTTCAGTTCCATACCCGGCACCAAGCTGCATCCCCCACCTGGGTAATTCTTCCACTCTGACAGTGATAGGTATGATGTTATTCGATGCGCTCTCAAGCAGACCTCTGATGGTCACATATCTAAAAACGGAAAGATCAAAAAGCTTTTCCTGTTGATCTTCCATCTTTTTTGCTGAGAAACGCTGACCCTCTTCAATAAAAATGTGTTTTCGAATGAATTTTTCAGAGATCACGGAGTCACCCGATAAGATAATTTTTCCAAAGTATGCCAGGCCACCGGGTTCGATCTTTAGACGAATATTTACTTTACGTTCAGATGGTATCAGTTCAATGATCCGGGTAATGTTGACAAACGGGTATCCTTTCCCGCCAAAAAATCTTTCCAGGGTGGATTCAGCCAGATAAACATCTTCATCCCTGAATCTTTTTCCTGTTTGGATCGGGAACCTTTTTTGGAGCGAATCGATCCAGTAGCTGAACTTCGTGACTGTAGAGTCGATCTCATATTTTAAACGACCGATCGAGTAAGCATTGCCTTCACGGATTGAAATGATGATATCGATCCTGGTCTTTTTCTTTTTATTCTTTTCCGAGATCGAATAGGAGATCTTAGGATTCATGAAACCATTTCGCTGGTAGTATTCTTTTAATCTTTCAATATCTTCATCGAGCAAAAAATAGGAAAATTCTTCTTTCTTGTTCCAGAAAGCCACCTTATCCAGAAGTTTTCTGGGCTTGGTGTTCATCTGTTTAAGGAGATCTTCTGCCTGAAGAGTTGTATTCCCTTTGAAATTAATTTTATTCACAAAAGAATAGTCCTGCGCCATGCTGTGAAAGGACAGCATGGCGGCAGTTAAAAAGAATAAGATGTATTTTATTTTTCTCACGGTCCTTAGAAATATACAACAGAAATGGAAGAATACATCGGTATTATGACTGGTTTCGTCTATCCACCTGATCAGTATGACCCGTCGAAATTCGGAAATAGATGGCAACGATTGCA